>CALELC010000482.1 GCA_937904535.1 uncultured Planctomycetaceae bacterium | reverse complement strand
TCCGTATTTGCGGCCGTTGCTCGATGCGCTCAACGACATGGTCGATTTCGATCAAGCGCGGAACTTGATGGAACGCGAAGTGATCGAAGTTGTGCCACTGGCGTACATGCGTGGGCGAACGCTCAATGACGCGTTTATCATTCTCGACGAGGCTCAGAACACGACCACGGCGCAGATGAAGATGTTCCTGACGCGTATGGGCCAGCGGAGCAAGATGGTGATCAGCGGCGACACCAGCCAGCTGGATTTGCCCAAGGGTGTGCCCAGCGGTTTAGCCGACGCGATCCATCGGTTGAGCAAAATCGAGGGAGTCGGGGTGATGCAATTGCAAAAGTCCGATATTGTTCGTCATCGTCTGGTTCAAAAAATCGTCGAAGCCTACGAGCAATAGGAAGGTTGAATCCTCGCCGGGACCGTCTACGGACGTGCACCCACGTCATCGTGACCAGGCCGTGGGGCCTGGTGGCGAGGTTTGATCATCCGCCTTGATGAGCACGTCATCCTACAAACGAGCCGGTAGAGAGCGACTGCAGTCGCTCGGCTTACCCAAGAGCCGCTTCCTGAACTGGTGGAGCGAAAACGCTGAAACCGGGTTCTGGAGCCGGCTGTCGCTGACCCTGTTGGCAGGCGTGACCATGCTGGTGGTCTGCCGCACTTGGGAGCCGCCCTTTCCGTATCGCATCGGCGACTATCCGCCGCGGCATCTGATTTCGCGCGTCGATTTCCAGGTGGTCGATCAGA
This sequence comes from uncultured Planctomycetaceae bacterium, assembly GCA_937904535.1. Taxonomy (GTDB): domain Bacteria; phylum Planctomycetota; class Planctomycetia; order Pirellulales; family Pirellulaceae; genus UBA6163. The sequence goes on along the minus strand of CALELC010000482.1, from coordinate 3,029 downwards.
CGGCGACCGAGGCGATGCGGATGCAGAAGCGCCGCGAAGCGCTGGTGTACTACGTCAATCGCGACCAACCGCTGATCCAGCGGCGAGCGGAGCTGAAGGACCAGTTGTTCCTGGTGCTCGGAGCGCAGTCGTATGAACAGATGACAGCCGACGAACGGCGGGCATTCGCTGATCTATTTCCGGACAGCGAAGCGACTGCCAGCGATACCACGGCCGAGCGTTTTCAGACTCTGAAGGCGGTCTTGGCGAGCGATCCTGATCTGCAGAAAACCGACGCGGCGGTTCAGATCGCGCTGTTGCCAGCCATGGAAACCGGCTTGCTGCAGTCGCTCACCCATACGGCCGAACAGGGCGATTTGCGTGTGATCCGCGTCTATCCCGCGGGCCATCCCGATGAGTCTCAGGTGGTCGAGGTCTCGCAGGTGCGGATCGCACAGGCCAGAGCGGAATTGGAGCAGCGGCTGAAAGAGCAATTTCGCCAGCGGTTTGAGCACGAGTCGGCCCAGGAAGTCGCCGGTATGATCGGCCACTGGTTGTCGAGCCGGCTGCCGGAGACGCTGCGGTACGACGACGAGCTGTCGAGCAAGGCACGACAGGAGATGGCGGATCAGGTCGAAGATGTGATGAAGACCTACCGCAACGGCATCTCGGTGCTGGCTCCGGCCGGTCAGCCGCTGGGAGTGGCGCAGATCGAATTGCTGTGGCACGAGTGGGAAGCGCTCGCCGAGCAGATGGGGCGGACTCCGCGGCTGGCGCGACTAGCGGCGTACGCAGGGATGATTGGGGCGTTGTTTCTGCTGGGCGGTGCGTACATCTATTTCGTTGATAACCGCGAGTTGCTGAGCGATGTGCGGAAGCTCTCGCGGCTGCTCGGATTTATTGTGGCAACCGTCGCGATTTGTTATTGGGCTTCGCGCGATCAGTGGCGGGCGGAATTGATTTCGCTCGCGATCGCGGCGATCACCGCGACCGTGGTTTATGGGCGCGAACTGGCGATGCTGTTGATGGCGGCGATCAGCCTCGCGATCACACTATTTGGCGGCGACGACATCGCGACCCTAGTGATACTGGTCGCGGCGGCGCTGTCGTGCGTGTTGCTGCTAGGCAGAATACGCAGCCGCAGCTACCTGCTGTACGTCGGCATGGGCAGCGCCGTGATCACAGCTGCAACCGTGGTCGGTGTCGGCATCGTGACCGGTCAGATGTTTGCGGTCAACGAAGTCGCCGTCGAGTCGCTGCCGTTGATGTCAGCTACCGGCCTCGGGACGGTGTTCGGCATGCTCAGCAGCCAAGCGATTTGGGCCGGCGGCTGCGTGGTGATCGGGTCGCTGGTGATGACCGGCTTGTTGCCGCTGGTCGAGAAGGGGTTCGGCATCCAAACCGACTTGAGTTTGCTGGAACTGGGCGACGCGAGCCATCCGCTGCTGCGGCGGTTGGCGCAGCGGGCACCAGGCACTTACAACCACTCGATCAACGTCGCCTCGATCGCTGAAGCAGCGGCCGATGAAATCGGTGCCAATGGTTTGCTGGTCCGCGTGGGAGCTTATTTCCACGACATCGGCAAGATGTTCAAGCCCGAATATTTCATCGAGAATCAGAGCGACGGCAAGAACCAGCACGATACGTTGCAGCCGGCGATGAGCACTTTGGTGATCATCGCGCACGTCAAAGACGGTGCCGATTTGGCTCGCAGCAACCACCTGCCGCAGCCGATCATCGACTTCATTTTGCAGCATCACGGCACCACGCTCGTCGAGTACTTCTACAACGAAGCGGCTCGACGAAGCGAGAACAGCCCCAATCGCGAAGAGGTCAGCGACAAGGATTTCCGTTATCCCGGACCGAAGCCGCAGACGCTCGAAGCCGCGGTGCTAATGCTGGCTGACACGGTCGAAAGCGCCAGCCGCACGCTCGTCGATCCGACGTCGGCTCGGATCGCCAACTTGGTCGAAGCGATCGCGCAGAAGAAGGTAGCCGACGGCCAATTCGATCAGTGCGGCATGACCTTCCGCCAACTCGATCAGATCAAGAAGAGCTTGGTCAAGTCTCTGACAGCGATCTACCACGCTCGAGTGAAGTATCCCGGGCAGCAATCCGCGTAGGTGATCGGCTACAGTAGCAGACGGTTTCTCAATGCCGTCCGCGCCGAGTGCTCTGGCTGCATCCTGCTCGGTTACCCTTTCAGCCGGTTCGCCAGGCTAGGTTACCGGGCACATGCCACCGAGCTTGATCATTGCCGTTTGCCGACTCCCTTTCCAACATGCCCGCTGAAGACCCTGCCTTGCCTGCTTTGTCCTGCACCATCGAAGTCCCGATCACGATCGAGTTCTCCGGCGAAGGTTCGGGTCCGACGGAGCAGGACGAAGCCCAATTAGCGGCCGACACACGCTGGCAGCAGTCGCTCCGCGAAGCCGTGCACGCGGCGGCTCAGTCTCAGGGTTACCGCCGCGGTCAGATCGGTGTGCTGGTGACCGATGATCCAACGATTCACGAAATCAACCGGCGGCATCTGCAGCACGACTACCCGACCGACGTGATCAGTTTTCCGTACGAGCGGCACGCAGACGAAGTCGCAGGGGAACTGGTCGTCAGCGTTTGCACGGCGCGACGGTGGGCTGGGGAAGTTGGCTGGGACTGGCAAACCGAGTTGTTGCTGTATGTGGTGCACGGCACGCTGCACATCTGCGGCTTGGAAGACACCACCGGCGAGCAGCGGCAACAAATGCGAGCCGCCGAGCAGGCGGTGCTGGCCAAGCTTGGCATCCGCGATGTCAGCGGGCACAGTCGCGGGTTCGATTCGGCGCTACGTGAGGAGCCAGGTGCCGCCAGCGGCGGCGCATCGCAAAGCGGCTGAACGCCGGTCGCTTGCCGGATCCCACCGAAAATAGGCTGCGGATTGCGGGCTCACAGGGTCCGCGAAGCCGCTGTTTTGCGGCAAATTTGTTAAGCGGTGCAGCAGAGAGGGGTGGTGCGGCCCGGCGCTGCTCCGAGGCCCGCAGACCGCCTCTACCGCTGATTGTGGATAGGTG
>CALELC010000481.1 GCA_937904535.1 uncultured Planctomycetaceae bacterium | reverse complement strand
CTCAACCGCAGGGCGTAATCTCCCTTCCAAAAGCCGCCCCACACCTAAAGGCTGAACTCCAACATCTCCGCGTTGGAGTCCAGGCTTCAGCCTGCCAGGCCCCAACCAACACCACCGCTCAACCGCAGGGCGTAATCTCCCTTCCAAAAGCCGCCCCACACCTAAAGGCTGAGCTCCAACATCTCCGCGTTGGAGTTCAGGCTTCAGCCTGTCAGGCTCCGCTTCCCATACGCCGCCTATGTCTGCTGCCCAGCGTAGCGCAGCCCACGGATGATCCGCTCGCGGGCTTCCGCGGCGTCGACGTCGATCGCGACTTCCATGTTGTACTGCCACTGCTGCCGATTGCGACGGTCGAAGACGGTCGCCCCACGAGTCAGCAAGCCTTGGGTCTCGACATCACCCGCCATCTCGCGCCAACTGAACAGATCCGGCTCCAGCACCGCCAGAATCGCCATGGGATCGATCAGCGTGATCGCTTCGCGTCCGAGATACTCATGAGCCGCACGGAACGAATAGGGGATGATGCGGTGCAACAGATCACCGACGCGGGTCTCCTTACTCGGCAACGCGTCAAGCAGATCGATCCCGAAAGTAACTTTTTCCGTCACATCCAACGGCACCAGACTCTTGGTCGTGGCGGAGGCAAACACGTCGCGTGCTGCCGGCGGATCGTAATGCATATTCGCCTCTGCCGCTGGCGTACGGTTGCCAGGACTGAGGTACGTTCCCCCGCAGATCACGACTTTGTCGACCAGCGCCATCGTGCTCGGGTCGCGCAGAAACACGCGTGACAGGTTGGTCAGCGGACCGCAGCAGATCAGCGTGATCTGCCCCGGGTGCAGCCGCAACAACTCGGCGATCACCTTCTCGCTCGGATGCTGGTGCTGCCGGTCGGTGACCACAAAGTTGCAGCCTGCCAACCCATCGGGCCCGTGCAAATCATTATCGTCGTTAACCGGTGCGTTCTCGCACGGCGACGCTGCCCCAAACCGCGGGTAACGCGGCGGATCGAGCCGGCTGACAATCGCTCGCAAGTTCGTCGTCGCCTGATCGGCGTCGACCACGCCAGCCGTGGCCGTGATCGCCAACACGTCCAGTCGCGGGTCGAACAGCGCCAAGCACAACGCCACGGCATCGTCGATACCGGGATCGCAATCGATAATCACTTTTCTGGTCATGACTTGGATTTTAGCGCCTGGTCCGTCGCTCAACGACCCCATCTGCGATAAAACCGGTCAGTTCCTTCCCTGTCGCCCTGTACCAACAACCAGCCAGGAAGACTGAATCGGCACAATCGACGACTCGGTCCGCTCTCCCTGGACTCGCTACCTGCAACCTGCTTCCCGCTCCATGATCTCCTTCACGCACGCCATCACCCATGTCCGCTCCGGCCGCGATCTTTCGGCTGAGGAAACCGGTCACCTGATCGACACCTTGCTGCGCGGCGAGGCGAATCCGGAGAAGGTTGGCCAGCTGTTGTTGGCGATTCGCGACAAAGGTGAAGCCGTCGATGAATTGGTGGGCGCTGCTCGGGCGATGCGGCGGCACATGACGCCGATCCATCACCACCAAAACGTGTTGCTGGACACTTGCGGCACCGGCGGCAGCGGATCAGGCACTTTCAACATCAGCACCGCCACGGCGATCGTGACCGCAGCTTGTGGCGTCGCAGTCGCCAAGCACGGCAATCGCCGCGCGACAAGCCTCAGCGGCTCCGCCGATGTGCTGGCGGAACTGGGCGTCGCGATCGAGAGCGAATCGGACCGCGTCGGCCAGACCCTCGACCGCGTCGGCATCTGCTTTTGCTTCGCTCCCAAGCTTCATCCGGCGATGCGGCACGTCGTCGCTATCCGCCGAGCACTCGGTGTCCCGACGCTGTTCAACTTGCTCGGCCCGCTGTGCAATCCCGCCGGAGCGACTCATCAACTGCTCGGCACCTCGACGCTCGCCGTTCGCGACAAGATCGCCGCAGCTCTGCAACAGCTCGGTACCGCGCGATCAGCGGTGATTTGGGGCGATGATGGACAAGACGAAGTCACGCTCGGCGGCACCACGCACGTTGCGGAGGTCCAAGGCGATCAGATCACTCAGCACCGCTGGCAGCCGAGCGATTTTGCCTTGCCAAGTGCCACAACAGCTCAGTTGCACGCCGAGAGCCCGCAGGCCAGTGCAGCCATCATCCGTGACTTGCTCGCCGGGAAACGTGGCCCCTGCCGCGATGTCGTGCTCGCCGGTACCGCCGCAGCCCTGTGGCTGATCGGCCAAGCGGACAAGCTTGCTGAAGGCGCAGCCATCGCTGCCCATGCAATCGATA
>CALELC010000480.1 GCA_937904535.1 uncultured Planctomycetaceae bacterium | reverse complement strand
TCAAGGTTTACCGGCCGTATCGTCGGCGGCGGAAGTTGACTTTGTTCGGCTCGGCGCGAACCAGCCCCGAACACCCGGACTATCGCGCCGCGGAGCTGCTGGCACATGAAATGGCCAAGCACGGCTGGATGGTCGTCACCGGAGCCGGTGGCGGCATCATGGAAGCAGGCCATAAGGGCGCCGGTCGCGAAGCCTCGATGGGGCTGAACATCATGCTGCCGTTTGAGCAGCGGTCCAACGAGTTTATCGAAGGTGACCCCAAGCTCGTCACGCTGAAGTACTTCTTCACTCGCAAACTGATGTTTGTCAAAGAGTGCAGTGCGGTGGCGTGTTGCCCCGGCGGCTTTGGCACCCTCGACGAAACACTCGAAACGTTGACGCTGCTGCAGACCGGCAAGCAGATGATGATGCCGGTGGTGCTGCTCGATCGCCCGGGGGGGTGTTACTGGAAAGATCTCGGCGCGTTTTTCGAGCGGCATCTGAACCAAGAACGTTTGATCAGTCCCGAAGACGTCCGGCTCTACAAAATTACCGACTCCGTGGAAGAAGCGGTCGAGGAGATCCTCCGCTTTTACCGCATCTATCACTCCAGCCGTTACGTGCAAAACCTGCTCGTGTTTCGGCTCAAGGAGCGGATCAGCGACCAACGCCTCGACGAAATCAACCACAAGTTCTTTGATATCCTGGTGGATGGCAAGTTTGAGCAGACCGGGGCCCTGGAGGCCGAACGCGGCGAGCCAGAGATCGCTCACCTGCCAAGACTTAGCTTCCATTTCGACCGGCGTCAGCTCAGCCGGTTGCGAATGTTGATCGACTTTATCAACGAGTAGCTCGACAAGCGGTCATTCGAAAGGCGGTGGCTCGTTGTGCAGCACCGCCAAGGCATTGGCCGCGGCATGCTGTTCGGCGTCTTTCTTATTGTTGCCCCATGCCGGCAAGAACTCTTCGCCGGCGATCACGGCGACCACGCGAAATCGCTTGCGGTGATCCGGCCCGGCTTCGCTGACCAGGCGGTAGAAGGGAGTGCTGGCACGTTCTCGCTGAGCATATTGCTGCAACAGCGACTTGTAATTGCCGCTACCACGTCCATCGACGGCGCTGCGGACTTCACCAGCCAGCCATTTTTTCAACCGCGTTCGCACCGCATCCAAACCGGCGTCGAGATAGATCGCGGCGATGATCGCTTCGAAGACGTCACTGACCAAAGAACGCGGGAAGCTGCGTCCGCGATGAATGCCTTTGCCGACGATCAAGCACGGTTCCAGTCCGAGTTCCACTGCGACTTTTCCGCAGGAACGACGGCTGACCACCGCCGATTTGATCTTCGTCAGCTCACCTTCGCTGTACTCGGGATATTCCTGATACAGCCATTCACAAACCACCATCCCCAGGACGCTGTCGCCGAGAAACTCGAGGCGTTCGTTGTTGCCGAGGCGGTGCATGGCTCCCGAGGCGTGGGTCAACGCGGCGTGCAGCAGCGACACATCGTTGAATCGATGTTCGATGATTTTCTGGCAGCGCTCGATTTTCTCCTCGATGCTCTCTTCTTCTTCCGGTCCGGTGGTGAGTTCGCTCAGGCCCGCCAGGGGATCGTCGGCGGGCTGTTCGTCTGATGGCCAATCGTGGGTAGACGCGGAAGAAGGCGGCATCGAAATCAGACTCATGGAGAACCGCGAGAGGTGAAGACCACTGAACCGGGTGACAAACGGCCAAACGACACGTGCCCAGGAACACGACCGCCTACGCATCCACGCACGTCGCGTGCCGCTGCGGGGCGGTAGGGTAGCGAGAACGGGCGTCTGCCGCTACCGCAACGTGTTACCGTGACCCGGCCGGTTGGCTTTCATCGACCACAGCGCCCTCACCAGCGGCGGAATCGACACGCAAAGCGGTGCGTTGGGGATCAAGCGTCTCGGTGGTTTCCGGCGTTTCGCCCCGGGCGGCAGCCCCAGCGGCGGCAATCGCGGCCGGATCCTTGAGGTTCAGGTAGTGCCCATGGTCCGCGGTCACGATGACCGCGGTGTCGTCCCAGGCGTTCCGCTTTTCAATCCAGTCAAACACCGCCGCGATCGCGGCGTCACCGCTGATCGTTGCGCCGATGGAGTTGTCGAGGTTGTTGGCATGATTGCCCCAGTCCACGTCTCCCGCTTCGAGCAGCATCCAAAAGCCATTGGGACGCTCCGCCAAAACGTCTAAGGCGGCGACCGCCATTTCGGCCAAGGTGGGGTTCTCGCTGATGTCGGCCGCGTTGTATTTCCGGTGTCCCTGCGGATCGATCGTCGGCGTGTAGTCACCATTGGCGGTGGCGTAGGGCAGGTTCCCGCCGGGAGCACCGAACACCCCGAGCAATCGCGCCTGGCGTTCGATCGCCTCGCGCGCCGCCTGCTTCACCAGTTCCGAACCGCTGGCACCGGCCGTTCGCTGGACGAACACGTACTTGCCACCTTGTTGCAAGGAAACTCGTTCGAGATCGGCAGAGTCGTAGTACACCGTGCCGGGGACGAAGTTTGCTCCCTGCCCACTGTCGGTACGTTTGATTTCGCCCCAGCCGGCACCGAGGAGAACGTCAACGCCCGGCAGTGGATCCTGACGGTGCGAGATCGATGGCAAGCCGATCAGGTCACGCGCCAAGTCCTGGTAGTCTTTGCGGGTAACGTTATGCGAATAAGCCGCTGACGGTGTGGCGTGACTGATCGGGACGCTGGTCACGACGCCAATGGCCATCTGACGATCACGCTGCAATTGATGAGCAATCGTCTCGACCTGATTGCCAAACACGTCGACGTTGATCGCGGCGTTATAGGTTTTGATTCCGGTGGTCATCGACACAGCCGACGAAGCGGAGTCAGTGACGGTGTGGGGGCGAGAGCGATCCAAGCCCATCAAATAATTGATCGACCGCGCCGGTTCCCAGGGAAAACGTCCCCCGCGCTGCGGATCGTATCCGCCGGTTGCCGGGGTTTCACCGCCTCCGACCGTCTGCGAATCGACATCATCTTTGACGTCGCCGAGCCGGGCCGAGGTGACGAAGTAGCCAAAATCGGTTTCCACGCCGCGGTAATCCTGCATCACCAACCCGGTGCCGCGGCCTTCCGTGTAGCCGACTTTACCGCTCTTGTAGAGGGCGGCCGCGTAGGTGGTGACCCAGTCCATGCCGTCAAACACTACGAGAATGACTTGGCGTTTGCCGCTGCGGATTGCCTGCTGTTGCAAGCGATAAACATCGGTCTGGTCAAAATAAGTCGCTTCGGGATTCAGCGTGTCTTCGGGAACGCGACCGTACAGCTGCTGCAAACGCTCTTCACTCGCATAAGCGCTGCCCTCTTTCCGCAGCTCGTCGAGCGTGATCCCGAAGGTGTAGACCGGAATCAGGCGGTTGCTGTGATAGTTCCAACTGGCGTATTGGTTGGGCGCCGCCCCCCAGTGCCCCCAGTCAGCACGTCCCGACTCGACTGCGTCGCGCTGCAGCTTCGCCATCGGATCAGCGAGCAGGGGATCGACCTCCACCGGGACTGCAGTCTCGGCGGCTTGAGCGGGCGTCGCCTGGTCATCAGCGAGCAGCGGGGAGGAAGCGGCGAAGCAACTCGTGATCGCAACGCCAGCCGAAAGGACAGCAAATTGCAGGCGGGCACGCCGTGTAACGCGGCAGACGCAAGGCGGGAATTTCAGCATGGAAATCGACAGCATGGGTAGGCGGGAACGAAGCAATTTCATCCTAGTACGCTTGCCGTTACCCGCCAGGTCAGATCGTCGATTTTTCTCGCTGCTAATTCAGGTAGTTTTGACGCAGCGATCGCATGGGACGCACGTTGATCCGGTTCTCAATCGGCATCCCCCGAGCGACGCTGCGGACTGTCTCCAGTGCAGCCTGTCGGTGATAGAAGCTGGCGACACTGCCGACGAGTTCCAGCACGCCACTGTCGCTGCGAACTTCCAGATCTCGCAACTCTCGAATTGGACTTGAGGCCAGAGCTGCCGCCACTCGCATGCAAATGCTCTTGCCATCAGCCACTTTGCCCATGCAACACACTCCGTTTGGATTGAGGACAGTTCAGGTAGACTAATGTGATTATGGCGTTAAGTTGTCCTTCTTGTAGGCTTGAAGGCGTGATCCTTGGCGTTGGGTGTGGCGAGCGGCTCATGATTTGCCGATCATCAAATGGGCTGCTGCAACACCGATGGGCTGCAGTCTCATCTGCGACAGTTGGCCTAGGAAGACCTTGCGGTTCGCGCCGAACCGATGGAACCCGTGGACCGCAGCGGCGATGGCACCTGTACCGCCGAAACGGGCAACCTGAGCCGCGATGACGAGCCTGATTGCCCTGATCAGAGTTGAATTACACCACCGCACGGGTTAGGCTTACCTAAACTCGCCTGTGCGAATCCCACCTCACACTTTCCCACCCTTTGGCTGGTCCGGCTTTGCAGACGGGCCGAGCTCTAGCCGTGCCCTCGAATGGGTTGAATACATGCTGCGAGTCGCTCGCATCTCCACGTTGCTGTTGGTACTGATCAGTTCGTCGCTACCGCTCCGTGGGTTTGCCCAAGAAGATGAACGCCTAGCGCAGTGGCAGACCGGTGGATGGGCACTGTTGCAGGAGTTCTGCATCGAGTGCCACAACGCCGACTATCAGGAAGCGGAGATCGATCTATCGCCGTTTGCGGACCTGAAGCACGCTGAGCAGAACGCAGAACTGTGGGGCCGCGTGCTGCAGATGATTCGCTTCGGTGCGATGCCGCCTGACGACGCACCGCTACCGACCGATGAGCAGCGGCGGCAGTTAGGCGATGCGATCGACCAGGCGGTCTACAAAGTTACTTGCGATTTAAACCCCAAAGCCGGCCGGATCACGGCCCGCCGGCTTAACCGAGTCGAATACAACCGCACGATCCGCGAACTGTTCGGGATGGAAATCGACCTGACGAGCGATTTTCCGTCGGACGAAGTGGGCGGCGGCTTTGACAACAACGCCGACGTGTTGGCGATGCCGCCGATGCTGTTGGAAAAGTATCTGGATGCCGCGGAACGGGTTGCGTCGACGGTGTTGCTCGACCCGGATTCGATGAAAAAGGAATCGATCGAGGTCAGCGGTGAGCGATTCGCCATCGTCGGAGACGGATTTACCGAATCGTTTTACGGTCGGCTGTTCACTGAAGATTCGTTTGGCTGGATGGAGTTCGAACTGGAAACGGCCGGTATGTACCGCGTCCGGATTTCCGGCTCGGCGGCGCATGCCGAACGCTCACCCCAACCGTTTGCGATCTACAACGCCGAGGGCCAAGCGATCTTTGTTGGGGAGTTCAATTCGGCTGAAGATGGCGGCAGCCACTCGGCCAACTTCAATTACGAGTTTCCCGCTGGCATGACCCGGTTGATGATCGGGGTGATCGACGCGGTGCCTGAGAACGTCAGCGACCTGCCGCCGTTCCCGCACCTGGCACGATTGGATGAAGCGGCGATTGCCGCCGGGCGCGAGCAATTCGAGAAGTCGCTGGAGATCGATCGCAAAGGTGACTGGAAACAGATGGCGTTCGTGTTCCGCAAGCTGAACATCGACGGCCCGACGAACTTTCCCAAAGAGGTTTTGCCGCCCAGCCAAGAGAAGATCGCCCGCCGCGTCGCCAGTCGGCGTGGCAACTCGTATGTCGAGGTCGAGAAGGCGGCACGGGAATGCTTGGAGCCGCTGATGCAGCGCGCTTTCCGCGGCCCGGTCGACGCGGAGACCGTCGATCGCTATGCGGCGCTGGTGAAGGAAGCGACCGATCGCGGCGGCTCGTTCTACCGTGGGCTGCAAGATGCGATCACAGCGATCTTGGTTTCGCCGCAGTTTCTGTTTCGGGTTGAATTGCCAACTCCCGACGCCCAGCCTGATGAAAACGGTGAGTACCGTCTGAACGATTACCAACTCGCCACCCGGCTGTCGTACTTTCTCTGGAGCAGTATGCCGGACGACCAACTGTTGGGTCTGGCTAAGCAGAACCAGTTGAGCGACCCCAAAGTGCTCGAGGCGCAAGTCGATCGGATGCTCCGCGACAGCCGCGCCGATTCGCTCAGTGAGCAGTTTGCATCCCAGTGGCTGGGCCTGAGGAACCTGGACGGCATCAGCCGTGATCCCGAAGCCTTCCCGCAGTTTGATGAAGCGCTAGTGCGGTCGATGGCCATCGAAACGCAGCGGCTCTTTGCGTATGCGGTGCGAGAGAATCTGCCGGTAGGTGATTTGCTCGGTGCAGATTTTACGTTTGTCGATCGCCGGTTGGCCGAGTTCTACGGCTTACCATGGAACGCAGATTGGCAGGATGACGAGTTCTACCGTGTGTCACTGAGCGATTCACCGCGGCGCGGCATCTTGACGCATGCCAGTGTGTTGACGCTGACCAGCTATCCGACTCGCACCAGTCCCGTGATGCGCGGGAAATGGATTTTGGAGAGCGTGCTGGGAACGCCGCCACCCGATCCACCGGCCAACGTGCCGACGCTGGAAGAAGCCACCGCCGACGCCGCCGCGCTGTCGATGCGTGAACAGCTAGCGATTCACCGCGCCAATCCATCCTGTGCATCCTGCCACCGCGTGATGGACCAACTCGGTTTTGGATTTGAAGACTTTGATGCCATCGGCCGCTACCGTGGGGGCGAGGCAGTCGACGCTGCCGGGGAATTGCCTGGCGGCCGTTCCTTCGACGGTGGTAAACAACTGGCCGAGATTTTGCGCAGCAGCGAAGCGACGCGGTTCGCGTCGACCGCGACGGAGAAGCTGCTGGCGTTCGCGCTGGGCCGCGAACTGACACCGGCTGACCGGTGTGTTACCGAGCAAATTGTAGGCGCCTGTAGCGCCGAGGATTACCGGCTTGCCGATCTGATCAAACAGGTCGTTGCCAGCCGGCCGTTTCAGTACTTCCAGGTCGAACCAGGAGCCAATTATGACTCAAACTAACTCTCCCCAGCACAGCTTCGGAGCCAGCGTAATGGATCGACAACTGAAACGACGGACACTGCTGCGCGGTGCCGGCGCAGTGATGGGTTTGCCATTTCTCGAAGCCATGTCGCCGCTGGCCCGTAGTGCTTTCGCGTCGGTTCCAGCAGCCGAACAGCGTCCGGTTCGCATGGCATTCCTGTTCGTCCCCAACGGCGTGATCCAGCCGAAGTGGAACTGCGAGGGCGTCGGCCATGAATGGCAACTTTCAGAAACACTCACGCCGCTGGCTCCGTTCAAGTCCAAGATCAATGTGATCGACGGCCTGGCTCACGACAACGGTCGGGGCAAGCAAGACGGTGCCGGTGACCATGCCCGCGCGTCGGCTACGTTCTTGACCTCGGCCCGACCGCTGAAGACTTCCAGCCGCGTTCATCTGGGCGTCTCGGTCGATCAGGTCTGTGCCCAGCAGTTGCAAGGACAGACCCGGTTGCCTTCGATCGAACTGGGGCTGACCGGCAGTCGCAACGCCGGTAGTTGCGACTCGGGGTATAGCTGTGCCTATTCGTCGAACATTTCATGGCGCAGCGAAACGCAGCCCATGGCGAAGGAGACGATCCCGCGTTTGGCCTTTGAGCGGCTGTTCGGCAGCGGCGACACGCACCAGCGGCGCGAGCAAAACCTCGTGCGTCGCAGCATCCTCGATGTGGTTTCCCAGGACGCCAAGAAACTCATCCGCCAAGTCGGCGAGACGGACCGCCGCAAGCTCGATGAATACTTCAGCGGTGTTCGTGAGCTGGAATTGCGGATCGAGCGCACCGAACAAGAAGACCGGGCGGCATTGCCTGACTTGGATGTCCCCTATGGGCGCGTCGAAGCGTTCCGCGAGCACGCTCGGCTGATGTTCGACCTGATGGTCGTTGCCTTCCAAACCGACGCCACCCGCGTCGCCACCTTCATGCTCGACAACGCTGGCGGCAATCGCAGCTACACCGAGATCGGTGTGAAAGAAGCGCACCACGGCCTGAGCCATCACCGCAACGAAGCGGACTCGGTCGAAAAGCTTGCGCGGATCGACCGCTACTTGGTTGAGCAATACGCCTATTTCCTGGAGAAACTCGACGCGGTTCAGGACGGCGAAGGCACCCTGCTGGACAACTCGATGATCCTCTACGGCAGCGCCCTGGGCGACGGCAATCGCCACACCCAG
>CALELC010000479.1 GCA_937904535.1 uncultured Planctomycetaceae bacterium | reverse complement strand
CGCGTGCGTGAGGCACCTTTGCGACCGCCGCGACGGAGTTCCTCGGAAGCCTCTCCGGAGGCGACACGCTCTCGTCTCGCACTTGCGGCCAGCGGGCGATCGAAGCTTTCCACCTGGCCCGACTCACTACTCACCGACTCACGGCCAGCGACGTCACCGCTCCTTGCCAAGTGCCGCGCTTCGGCCATCCAGCCGGTCAAACGCGCGATCTCATGGCTGGTGCCGGTACGCAAGATCTGCACACCCCGCGGCGTTGCTAGAAAGGTCTCGACCTTTTCGACCAACTCCGCCGGGCTGATCTCTTCGATTTCCCGAGGATGGATCATTCCACAGCCGACGAGCACTCGGGCATCGAAGCCACGTAGGCCGGGCACGCCGCACACCAACCGACATTCATTTTGCCAACGCCGCACGGTGGCGGCATTGATGTCAGCCATCTGCAGTTGCGCCGCCAACTCTTGCGGGCTGGCCGACAGCAACTGCGCAACGACCGTGATTCCCAACCGCCGCAGTTTGGCAGCGGCGAGGACGTCCACCGAAGGCGACTGCTCAACGGGGCTATCGCCGCTCAAAAAAAAAGGGCTGTGCTCTCCACCGCTGCGGCCGTGGGTCGCGGCTGAGTGCCGAGTTGGAAACATCACCACGTCCCGCTCGTCGGCGACGGTTGCCTCACCCTCGGCCGTTTCCCGAATCGAGCGTTGTCCGAAGCGGAACCGTGGAGCTTTAGCTGCCGCTGTCTCGCCGCTTCGCGAGCTGACGGGAATGGCGTACGCACGTGCCGCGGAATCACTGGTCGCTGCAGTCTCGGTCGATGGCCGATCGAACGGTGAGCGTTCCAGGGCATCCGCCGAATCGTCGCCGGAGCTGGCAACCGTCTCTGCAACCGCTCCCTCGTCCGCAGCGGGCGTTGCCTGCCAGGTGACATCAAAGTTGTGATGGACATCTTGCAGCGTCACCCGCGAGGTACTGCGGGCACCGTCCAGTGCATAGCTGCGTCCACCAGCGCCGACGATGGCATTCGCGAGCCGCTGGTCTTCGGTCAGCAAGATTACTTGTCGTCCACGCTCAGTAGCCTCGGCGAGCGTCGACACGAGATCCTCAATCCGCGCCTGCGGCGGATGGAAGCTGGTCGCAACCTGCAGCGGCTGGACGCCGTATCGCGACTGCAACTCAGTAAACGCGTCGACCCGCGACGGCGTTTCAATGATTAGCGGCAACGGCCGACCACGACGCGTCAACTCATCGGCCGCAGCCAATCGCACCGCTAAGCCGCCCAGAAATCGATCGACGTCGCTGCAGTGAGCTTCGGGCTGCGATGCGAGCAGCACGGCAAGTTGCTGCCGGCCCGATGATCGATCGAGCACACTCTGCCAGTGAACACTCGGCAGGCGACCGCCGGAGAGCCGTCGCAGGTAGGAGCTGGCGCGTTCAGCCAGCGGTGAAGCAAGGTGCTGTTGCGTTTCGAGTTGTTGCAAGCGACTGACGCACTGGCGGTAGCGCTGCAGCAACGGGGTTTCGCGTGCTGCCAACAGGCGATGCAGTCGCTCGATCTCGGCTTCGATGCGGTCACGCTGCAACTGTTCCTCGTCGCTGACCGCCTGCAACCGCAGCGGACTGAGCCGGGCTCGCAGCGTTTCGGCCGCGGCCAGTTGCTCATTCATGCGTTCAATGGTTCGGTCCAGTTGCTCGGCCGCGGCCCGCCGCTGGCTTTCCAACTTTTGTCGTTCTGCCTCGCGATCGTGGCCGCTGAGCGTGCTCCCCTCGCCGCCTTGCTGATTCGGCGCGGTGGAGAGGCTGGCGGTCAACCATTCGTCGACTGTGGCCGGCAGGATTGAAGCGTCGGCCACCAACGCTTGGAGCAAGCTCTCGGGGAGTTGCTGAGCCTGTGCCACCCGGCGGAGCAGCGTCACCCGGTGCTGAGCTAAACGCTGCAGCGCGGCGACCAATTCGGTCTCGCAGCGGCGCAGCGCTTCCGCCCGTTCTGCTGGCGGCAGCGGAGCAGCCTCAGTGGCCTGTCCCTCCAGCCACGCGTCGGTCGACCAAGCAGGCGGTTCAGCAACGCCCAAATGACGCTGGGCACGAAGCACACGCAGCCGCCGAGAAACCGACTGCAGCGCCGTCCCGATGGTCCGCAGCGTCAACTCGAGCGCATTTTGGGGACGCCCATGAATCTGTTCCAAGTCTGCGGTCTCATCCAGCCGGCGGCGTTGTTCGGCACGGCGGAGCGCGTCGATCCGGCGGCGGCGGAGCGAATCCTCAACCCAGCCCGGATCCTCGGACAGTCGCGGTTGAATCGATCCCGAGGCATCCGCATCGCCCTGACGCAGCCGCTGCAACGCGAGTTCGGACTCAGTGGTCGCTTCGCCACAGATTTCCGCTGCCGGATGCTCCGCGCCGATCCAGTGCTCTTGTTCGGCTTCGAGCCGGCCACTGAGGTGATCCACCAGACGGCAGATCGCATCCAGGCGGGCTTCCAGTTCCGTTCTGGCCAGCGATTCCGCTGCCGCCGGACGCGAATGGCTCAGCCATCCACGGTCGACGATCTCCAGCTCGTCGCGCCGCAGCGGCGCCACCGCGTGATCCTGTGGCGCCAGTTGCAGCAACCGCTCGGTCGCGGCTCGATGACCGCGACCCGTTGCCAGCGATCCGCCAAACCAGTCGTCACCGAGACTGCGAACCTCGCTGAGCACACCGCGCAAGCGATCAATTTGCTGGTTGAGCCAGTGCACCCGCGTGCGCGTCAACTGCGTCAATGCAATGCGATGTTCTTCTTGCCGAGCCTGTTCAGCGAGTCGTACGAGTGCTTGGTCAAGCGTCTGGATGCGCTTCCGCAGGTCGGTTTCTTGGGTCCGCAGACGATCGATCTCTTGGACCGCTTGGGAAATCGCCGCCCGATCGCGCCGACTCTGCTCTGCCGCCGCTTCGGTTTGCCGGGCATACTGCCGGCGAGAATCGATCGCGCTGAGTTCCATGGTCAGCGCCGCCAGACGATCGCGAATCTGATCTTCTGAGGGCACTCCGCCGGCGGCGTGGCCATGGTGCTGCAGCAGGTTTCGCAGGTGTTCGATCTCGGCACGCAGCGCAGCGATCTCGGCAGTGGGCTGTTGGTCTGTTCCCGAGGCTGCTTGATCGAGTCCCGACCGCAGCACCGCTTGAACGATGCGCCGCAGCGATGTGACGGTGGTGTCGGTGACGATGCCGTCGACGATCGTCGCTGGCAAGTCGACTACCACCGCCGGGCGATTCCAGGCTTGCGCCGGGCCCGCGAGCCGGCTTTCAAACTCGACGAATCGCCGTCCCTGTGTCGTCCCATTCGGCTCCCGGCGGCAATGATAAAGCCCGTCAGCGGCGGCCCAAACCACTCGACCACTGGACTTGGCCAAGCCCTCATAAGCCGGCGTCGTTCCGGTCAACGAGTCTCGCAGAAATCGCACCAGCGCTGTCTTGCCCGATCCTGCCGGAGCCGTGATCACGTTGAGCTGCTGGGAGAACGGCCCCAGTCCGATGCGGGCCAAAGGGCCGTGAGAATCGATATCGATGCGGTCGAGCAACATGTTGGGCCCCTCCCTGGCCAATACACATAAAGCGCCACGAGATCGCGGCACATCTGGGTCGTGCGAGACTTTAATCGAAATCGCAAAATGGAGGAAAGGCGGATTTTGAAAACATTACAAACCCCTCCTCAGGCGGCATTTCTCAGCCTCGCGACCTGTGGCTGTGCCCTAAGAATCGCGGTCCTTGCGATGCCCCGGATGCGCGCTCAGCCGCTGAAATCTCCTCGCAATCGCGGGCGGCGGCGTTACCCGTCCGCCCCCGATCAAGCCAACCTTAAGCCGTTAGCTTGACTGAAAAACCTTGTTTCAGTAGGCGTGCCGAGATCGGCCTACTCACCTTTCGCTTCGATCTTGCTCCAGGTGTCGCGCAGCGGCACGATGCGATTGAAGACCAATCGCGCAGCGGTGCTGTCCGGATCAACCGCGTAATAACCCAAGCGTTCGAACTGAAAGCGTTCACCGGCCGTCGCCTCGGCCAGCGCTGGCTCGACGTGTGCGGTCGTTACCTGCAGCGACTCGGGATTGAGCAGATCGAGGAACGTTCTACCGGGTTCTGGCGCGTCGGGGTTCTCGACCGTGAACAACCGCTGGTAATTGCGCACTTCGACGCTCACCGCATGCGCGGCGCTGACCCAGTGAATCGTTCCTTTGACTTTCCGTCCCGAAGCATCGGCACCACTGCGAGTTTCGGGATCGTAGGTACAGAGGACTTCGACCACGTTGCCTTCCGCGTCTTTGACCACGTCATGGCAATCGATGATGTAGCCGGCGCGAAGTCGCACGGAGCCGCCTTTCTTCAAGCGGAAGAACTTGCTCGGAGCCTGTTCGCGGAAGTCTTCACGCTCAATCAGTAGTGTGCCGCTGATCGGGACGTTGCGGGTGCCAGCCGATTCATCCTCGGGGTTATTCACCGCCTGCGTCAGTTCAACAACGTCATTGCCATCGGCATCTTTGGGCCAATTGGTGATCGTCAGCTTGAGCGGATCCAGGACTGCCATCCGCCGCGGAGCAACTTTGTTGAGATGATCGCGGACGGCATTTTCCAATCGCACGATATCGATCGTGCTGTTGAACTTCGCCACTCCGACGTCGGCGCAAAACTCGCGGATCGACTCAGGCGTGTAGCCGCGACGGCGCAGCCCACTGATCGTCGGCATCCGCGGATCGTCCCAGCCACTCACGTGCTTCTCTTTCACCAGTTGCAGCAATTTTCGCTTGCTCATCACCATGTAGGTGACGTTCAGCCGCGCGAACTCGATCTGCCGCGGATGATGAATCCCCAGATTTTCACAGAACCAGTCGTACAGTGGCCGGTGGTTCTCGAACTCCAGCGTGCAGATCGAAAAGCTGATCTTCTCCAGTGAATCGCTTTGGCCGTGCGCCCAGTCATACATCGGGTAGATGCACCACTGATCGCCGGTGCGATGGTGATGAGCGCGGAGGATGCGGTACATCACCGGGTCGCGGAGGTTCACGTTGGGCGAAGCCATGTCGATCTTGGCGCGCAGCGTCCGCGAACCGTCCGGGAATTCCCCGGCCCGCATCGCGGCCAGCAGGTCCAGATTTTCTTGCACCGAGCGATCGCGATACGGGCTGTTGCGGCCGGGTTCCGTCAACGTGCCGCGGTACTCGCGCGTCTGCTCAGGGGTCAGATCGCAGACGTAGGCCTTGCCGTCGCGCACCAACTTCTGGGCCCACTGATAGAGTTGCTCAAAGTAGTCGCTGGCGTAGTGCAAGTTGTCCCACTGGAAACCGAGCCAGCGGACATCTTCCATGATCGACTCGACGTATTCCGTTTCTTCTTTGGACGGATTGGTGTCGTCAAACCGCAGATTGCAGGTCCCGCCGTACTTCTGTGCAAGCCCGAAGTTCAAGCAGATGCTCTTGGCGTGGCCGATGTGCAGGTAGCCGTTGGGCTCCGGTGGGAAGCGCGTCGCGACGGTGGCGAACCGCCCTGCCGCCAAATCGGCGTCGATCGCCTGCTCGATGAAATGCTTGGTCACACGACCGGCAGGGGGTGGAGCTGGAGAATCAGTCATCTTGAATCGCTCGCGGTGGCTAACACGGTGAGTCGGTGGTGTTGTCGGTGGCTGTGGCGCGGCTGCCACAGGGCACACCAGCGGTAGCGTAGCGAATCCGCGGCGGTTTGCCGATCAG
>CALELC010000478.1 GCA_937904535.1 uncultured Planctomycetaceae bacterium | reverse complement strand
ACCACCAGCACCGGTGTTTCCGGTTTGATCCACGGCTGCAAGCACTCCACCCGGATGGCCTCGGCCAGTACCGATACGGTTTCGTAATCGCTAGCCAAGAGACGCTGCACGACCAGCTTACCTTCGGCGATGAACAGCTCGGCCGGATTGCGGACGTCCTCCCGCTTGATGTCGCGGTAAGGGATCAGACGGGGATCCTGCGGATCGTCCAGTGGGATGATATTCATCGTGCCATCGGAGAGAGGCGGAAAGGGGCGGGATGAGACGCCCAAGTCTCATCCCGCCGAATCCTTTTCTCGCGAGGAAAAACGTTCAAGCCCTCCTGCCTCCGCGATCCCACTCGCTGAAGCAACTCGATCCGCCTTTCCGAACCCTGCGTGGAGGAAACCACCCTGTTTCCTCTCGCCGGCTCCATGGATATCGGACGGCGGACTCGAGGAATCGGAGTAAACCTTTCGAACCGGTACTGGCGGATGCTCCGACCGTGCGCGGCGTTCCGTTTGCGTCGACTTTGACGGCGGGTGGGCGTGCAGGGGAATTGCGGAAATCGATTCAAGTTGTAGCTATACTGAGGCCCCGGCCCTCGCGGCCGCCCTCCCCTGTCATTTGCCTCCTGGAACTGATTGAGATGACTCCACAGCTGTCGCGCCGCCGTTTCCTTGTCGCCTCTTCGCTCGCCGCAACCGCCGTCGCAGGCCTGCCCCGCCTGAGCTGGGCGGCTGCCGACGAAGCCGCCAAGCCGTTCAAGATTTCGCTCGCCGAGTGGTCGCTGCACCGATCGATTCGCGACAAAAAAACGGTCGACCATCTCGATTTCGCTAAAGTCAGCAAGGAAGAGTTCGGCATCGAAGCGGTCGAGTACGTCAACCAGTTCTTCAAGGACAAAGCTCGCGACGAGTCGTACCTGTCGCAGATGAAACAGCGCGCCGCGGACCACGGGGTGAAGAGCCTGTTGATCATGATCGATGGCGAGGGCCAGATCGGCGACCCCGATGAGCGGAAGCGAGCTCAGACGGTCGAGAACCACAAGCAGTGGGTCGATGCCGCCAAGTTCCTCGGCTGTCACTCGATCCGCGTCAACGCTGGCAGCAGCGGCTCGTTTGAAGAGCAACAAAAGCTCGCCGCCGATGGCCTGCGCCGCCTGAGCGAGTACGCCGCGGGTGCGGGATTGAACGTGTTGGTCGAAAACCACGGTGGCCTGAGCAGCGATGGCAGTTGGCTGGCTGGCGTGATGAAGCTCGTCAACCTTCCGAACTGCGGCACGCTGCCCGACTTCGGCAACTTCTACATCAGCCGTGGCGAGAATCCGAAACAGTACGACCGCTACAAAGGGGTCGACGAATTGATGCCGTTCGCCAAGGCCGTCAGCGCCAAGACACACGATTTCGACGAAGAGGGGAACGAAACCTCAACCGATTACGCTCGGATGATGAAGATCGTTCTGGACCACGGCTACAGCGGCTACGTTGGAATCGAGTACGAAGGCAGCAACTTGAGCGAGTTCGACGGGATTCGCAAGAGCAAGGCATTGCTCGAGCGGATGCAGGAGAAATTCGCCAAGTCCGCGGCAACAAAGTAACCACCGCTGATTTGTCTTGACCACGCAGGCGAATTGCCGCTATCGCAGGCATTATGGAGAGCTTGCGTGGTTGCCTCATACCGATCAGCATCGGCGTGCTTGGGCTGCTGCTTGGCGGATGTCAAGCAGCAGCACCGATTCACGTCTGGGCTCCACCTACGATCCAGTCCGCGGTCGGTAAACGTGTCGCGATTCCGCCGCTTGCCGGAGATCCCGAGATTGCCGGCCCGTTGCACGCGGCGATGCTGCGTCTGCAGCCGCGCGGCAACGGTTTGCAAGTCGTTGCTTTAGACGCCCGGACACTCGAAAGCAACGAGACGATTCGACTCGCCTCGGCTTCGGAGGGGTATACGAGCGACATCGCCCTGCTGAGCCTCGCTCGCAACAGCGGCGTCGACTACATCTTGCAGGGTGAAGTCATGTCGACTCGCGATGTGGGGGTACGCCGAAGCATCGAACGCCCTGACCCGATGTTACCGTCGCGGCCGAGTACGCTCGACCCGACAGCTAGGATCCCTGCGCCCGAAGCAGGGGGCGAGGACTCGCTGCTCCGCGTCTCTTGGAACCTGATTGCGGTAGCTGGTTCTCAGCCGCTCAGCGGCCAGCCAGTGGTCACCCCTCGCTTGCTCGGGCAGGACGAGATGGCCATGGTCACTGCCGCTGCGGAAGCGGCCTGGCAACTGGTGATTCCGCACGTGGTCCAGGACCAAACGCAGCTCGCGGCCCCACGGCTGGCCTGGGGATCCGCCGCAATTCGTCGCGGCAATGAGGCAGCCGCACACGGCGATTGGTTGCAGGCTGAACAACGCTGGTCCGAGGTCTTGCGTCAGCGGCCCCGGCAACATGCTGCCCTGCACAACCTGGCAGTCGCCGCAGTCGCGCGGCAGGACTTCGAGGCCGCCCGTCGCCTGATCGCTCAAGCATTGCAGATGAGCTCCTCGTCGCTCTATCAGGACACGGCCGTATGGATTGAGCAGCGGCAGCGCGATTATCACGTCGCGTTCGGCTTGCCGGATCCGCCCGAAGGCTGGGCTGCGACTCGCCGCTAGTCTGCGGTGAGAAATATTCAGTTCCGGAGAGCTCGGTCGGCCTGTGCGGTGAGTGCCTGTGCGGTGAGTGCCTATGCGGTGAGTGCCGGTGCGG
>CALELC010000477.1 GCA_937904535.1 uncultured Planctomycetaceae bacterium | reverse complement strand
GAAAGTGCCGCAAACGGCAACGGTTTAAAGTTCGCTCGCCGCGGTGGCGACGGTTGCCTCGGCCATGTCTCGCGCATGATAACTGCTGCGGACGAAGGGGCCGCTGGCGACCTTGGCAAAGCCCATAGCACGCGCCAATTCACCAAGTTCTTCGAACTCCTCAGGTGGAATGTAGCGGACCACGGGCAGGTACTTGTCGCCTGGCTGCAGATATTGCCCGAGCGTCAGAAAGTCGACGCCGAAGCGACGCAGATCAGCCAGTGCATCGAGCAGCTCACCGCGTTCTTCACCGAGCCCCAACATCAAGCCGCTCTTGGTTTTCACCTCAGGATCGTACCGTTTGACCTGGCGCATCATTTCCAGCGTCCAGGAGTAGTCGCTCTTGGGGCCGCGGACTCGGCGGTACAGCCGCGGAACCGTCTCCATGTTGTGGTTGAACACGGTCGGCCGCGCTTCGATCACTCGCTGCAGGGCCGGTTTGCAGTGCACGAAATCCGGCGTCAGCACTTCGGTAGTCGCTCCGGTCCGCTCCCGCACAGCGACGACGCAGCGATAAAAGTGATCCGCACCGCCATCGGGAAGATCATCGCGAGTCACGCTGGTAATCACCACATGTTTAAGCCCCAGGCGTGCCGCTGCTTCGGCCACGCGCTCAGGCTCGTCTGACTCGGGAGCCTCCGGTGGCCGGCCGCGGCGCACCGCGCAAAAGCCACAGGGCCGCGTGCAGACATTTCCCAGAATCATGAAGGTCGCCGTCTGCTGGCTATAGCACTCCATGCGGTTCGGGCACTTGGCGTTATCGCAGACCGTTTCCAGCCGGAGTTCGTCCAACAACTCAGCGGTCAAGTGATTGGCATTGCGCTCAGGAATCGGCCGCTTGAGCCAGCGAGGCAGACGCCCCGTTCCGCTGGTCAGAGTGCCCTCGGGCATTTCGGGGGGAGCAACAACGGGCAGTCGAAAGGCCATAGATGTCTCGGGAACTGGCGGCGAAGGTACGACGCCAAACATACAAGGAACACGAATGCAGGCCGCCAGCTTCGCACGACGCTAGTCGGCAGCCGATCAATGGGAATGCTACCGGCCTGGCTCATCGTACTCGACCGGTTCGATTCGGCCAACGATCCGAGTGGCGGGCACCGGGCCAAAATGCCGGCTGTCGAGTGAAAACGGGATATTGTCACCGAGCAGAAAGTACTCGTTCTCGCCCATCCGAGCCGGCCAGTGGCGTTGATCTGCTACACGCGGGTCGATGCGATACTCCACCGGTCTTTCGATCCGAAGCTGGCCGATTTCGACAGCCCCGCCGCGGATTCGCACTGCGATCGGTCGCTGCTCACTTAGGTCCGGGAAGGTGGACGGGGCCGGCGTGACTTCTTCCGCCGATCCGATCGTTGCGTCGCCTCGTTCTGCGAGCGCTGCTCGCCGCATTTGTGGTCCCCGGATTTCTACGTGAGTCGTCTGCTGCGTGAGTCGCTGCGAGCGGATCACCACACCGGCGCCGTCCCAGAACGCGACCTCCAACATGCCCGGCTGTGAAACCTCTGCATGACACGTCAGACGCAGTCGCGAGACCGGCCCCAGCGCTCGGATCTCGGTTACGTTGCTCGGCACGTCATCGCGGACCGCATCCGGACGCATGCCGTTGTGCACGCTGTGATGGTGGTACACCAGCCAGTCGCTGGCCGGCTGCTGTTGCAAGCCGTCAGGGTTAAAAGGTGCTCGCAACTGAAAGCCCGTGGCGAGCGACGAGACGGAGGCCTCTGTATGGTCGAACTGCGTCTTCCACCACGATTCACCCGATCTCCGGTAAGTGTCGTCGTGAACGGGTAGCCAGATCCGATCGGGCAGGATCGATTCACCATCGACTAGCAGTTCGCCATCACGGTGCGTGACCAGCTGTCCAGGTACTGCGGCAACGCGTTTGACACTCAGCGATTCAATGTCATCGGGGGCGCTCGGAAGTGTCGCAGCCGATGCAACGGGGGAACTCGGTTGAGCAGGATGAAGCTCCTTATCGGTTGCTGGCGGCCAGCGGACCGCTACCATCTCGCCGACCGCGTAGAGCATCCCCGCGGCGGGCTGGGGCAGGAGTCTGACCGTTGCACCAGCGCGGACACTTGCGCCTGCTAGGTCGATGGCCGAGCCACA
>CALELC010000476.1 GCA_937904535.1 uncultured Planctomycetaceae bacterium | reverse complement strand
GCCTGGATTGCCGTCCGCATGCCGCTGAGCCGGATTTCGGGCGTGGCGATCCGCATCAGCGGCAGCGCGGTAACGATCCGATCGGCGTCGGCCAAACTGATGACCTTGGTCAACTGCTCACCGTCGACTTCGAGTTCACGCAGCTGTTTCTCGAGCTCCCGAACCTGCGTCATGTACGCGCTGGTTAGTTCGGCGGGGGCATCCAAAATGATGTCCCAGACACCGGCACCGCTCAGCTCTGCCTCGACCATCTGATAAGACTGCACCAGCGGGCTATCGTCGCGAAAGTTCTTCAAAAAGCTTGATTCGATTTCCAACTTCGTGATGCCAACGAGCGTCAACGCGGCGAGCACCAGCGTAATGAGGAGTGTCACCGGACGGTACCGAAGCAACGCGATCGCAGCCAACAGACAGAGCTTGCGGATCCGCCGCTCCAGCCCCGTCAGCAGTTTGGGCTCGGTAAACCGCTGGCCGTGACCGAGCAGCTCGGCACCAAGCGTCAACACCAGCGGCGCGAACAGCGCAATCGCCACCCACACGGCGACCGAGGCAATCGCCATCATCCAGCCGAACTCGCGAATCGGGATCACCTCCGATACCCAGAGCGAGATAAATCCGGCCGCATCGGTCATGCAGGCCCAGAAGATCGGCGGCATCACCCACGCCAAGGCGGTCAGTGCTGCGGCGTTTCCACTGTATCCGCGGTTGCGGAGGGCACGCTGGCGACTGCCCAAATGAATCACCGCCGTCACGGCGATCACCGTCACGATGGCGGTCAAAATCGACGATACCAGCGACAGCTCCACGTCCAGCAGATACAACACCGCGCGGGTGACACTCATCGCCCATAGGATCACCAACGCCTGCAAGACCACGTATCGCAGCGACCGCAGCAGCAACAACACACAAGGTGAGAGCAAAGCGATCGTCAGCCACGCCAGGCGGTCACCGTCCCGCTCGATCAAATCGAATCCGCGTTCCAGCAGTACCGGTTCACCAACCAGCACCGCGTCCGCAGTTTCAGCCGGCATCTGCTCGGTCAACTGCTGCAATGCGTCGATCACAGCCGTATGCCCTTGGTCACCTTCGGCTTCTTCGAGCAACGCCACAATCGAGGCCAAATGCTCATTCTCGGAATGCGTGTAGCCAGTAAATAGCCGGTTGAACGCGCGAGCGATGACGTCCTTCTCACGCAGCAGCGGTGGCGTGTCACTGCGCAGGCCGGTGAGTAACCCAGCAGGTCGAATCAGCCCCAGCACCTCGTTGAGTTCAGCGACGGAGAGCACCCCGCGAACTCCTTCAATCGCCTGGATCTGTGCAGAAATCTGTCCGGCGCGTTGCAGCCCCTGGGGTGAGAATAGTTCGGCGTCGCGATACACCAGCATCACCACCGCATTGCCGCCGAACGCCTGCTGCAATTCGTGATACGCCAGCAATGTCGGGTCATCTGCCGGGAACATCTGCTCGATCGTGCGGTCCATCTCCAGCCGTCCCGACAACGGCCAGGCGATTGCTAAGATGATGATGCCCAAGATCGCCAGCATGCAGCGGTTGGCAATCAGCCAGTGCGCGGCCGGCGCTTGTGCGGTTGGCGGACCGCCAGTCGTTGGCTCACTGGCCATGGGTTCGGCTTCCGGCCCGTCGAAGTCCCGTTGTCCGTCGTGGCGTTGCATCTGGATTCAGCCGGAGCGGTGGGTGGATAGGGAAACGGGATATTGAACAACGGGGACATCCACCCCGAGCACCAGTCAATGACAGATCAGCGCACCCGGATTTTTGTGACGACGGCAGATGATCGCTCCGCAATGGCGTCTATTCCTCATGGTCGTGTTATTCGCCGCAGGAGTTCGCGCCGCGATGCTCTGGGGTGGATGGGACAATCTGCGTGAGGACCCGGACGCCTACACCGCAATGTCGCAAACGCTGGCTCGGACCGGCGTGTTTGGTCTGACAGCGGCCGATGGAACCCCGACTCCGACAGCGTTTCGTCCACCGCTTTATCCGGCAATTCTGAGTGGGCTGACGTTAGCGATCATAACGGTCGGCGGGGATTTTGCAGACCCGCTGGCGGTGGAAAATTTGCATGCCTATCGAATAGCCGTTGCCCTCCTGCACTGGATACTGGGACTGCTGAGTGTCGCGGCGACCTATGCGGCTGCACGTCGTATGCTTCGACGTTGTGCCGGGCCGGCCGATACCCATAGAAGCGAACCCGCGGCAGCGTTCGCGGCGCTGCTCGTCGCCATCGACCCGATTCTGCTGCAGTCATCGACACGGGTCATGACCGAGACGTTGGCCACGACGTTGGCTGCGGTCGGCTTACTGGCCTGGGCAGTGCTGGTCGACCGCCTTCAACCATCGTCCCAGGGAGAGCCGCTAGCGGAAGGCAAGGTCACAGGACGAACACTGACAGTTGCCATGGCAGTCAGCCTGATCCTCGGTCTGGCCTATCTTTGTCGCCCAACCTTCATCGTCTGGACCGGACTGCTCGCCGGGTATTTGCTCGCCTGGGCGATAGGGATGCGGAGCTTGCGGCCACTCACCGCCGCTGGGGTGATCGTGTCGCTGAACGCGGTGCTAGTCGGCGGCTGGAGCCTGCGGAATCAGCGACATTTTGATCAGCCGATCTGGGCAACGACCCATGGCGGTTACACGCTGCTGCTGGGCAACAACCCGCCGTTTTACGAGTATCTGCGCGAACGTGCCTGGGGAATTGCCTGGGATCCCCAATTCTTCTTCGAGCGCTGGGAAGCGCGGACGCTGGCTGATCCGCGTGTCCCCGACTACTGGGAGCGTGACATTGAGGTGACGGCTGATCCCGATTGGTTGAAATCGCAACCTGCGGCGGCTGACGAAGTGGCTCAGGATCGGCTCGCCTATGAAACCGCGAAGATGACGATCCGTCAGGATCCGGCTGGGTTGATACGGGCCTGCAGCTATCGCGTCACGCGGTTGTGGAGCCCGCTACCGCTGCGTCACGGCGGCCCGCTGAGCGTCGCAATCATGGCGGTTACGGGGTTCTACAGCTTGAGCCTGCTTTCGGTCTTGGTAGGGCTAATGATGCTGCGCAGGCAGCTGTGGCAGCCGATTTGGGCGGCATCACTCAGTTTGGTACTGGCACTGATCGCCGTGCATGCGGTGTACTGGACCGATATGCGGATGCGTTCGCCAGCGATACCGGTGCTGGCGATTCTGGCCGCGGTTCCGCTGCACTACCCACGGATCGCCCAACGCCTGTTTCCACGCCTACGAGAGAATTGCCAAGGGAACCTGAACAATTCGTAGCAACCGGGGCCGCGTTGGTTCAGCCCTGGAGAACAATTGTTGTCGGTCTGCCGGCTTGCATCGCGGCGGCTGATCAGCGTTAATCGTAGCCCGGTCCTGTGGTAACTTGAATGGTGAGTTCTCGCCTTGTCGGTAGTTGCCCGCAGGTCGAGTTCACACCGTCCCAACCGCGCGGCACGATTTGGCCGTGTTCATTGTCCCCGGCATGTTCCGTCTATGGCCACTCGACGTCGAGCCCGTGAAATTGTCTTGCAATTGTTGTACGAGGCCGACCTCAATCCGCATCGCGACGCGGCGGCATCCCGGGCATTCATTCGCTCGCGGATGCAGGGCCGAAAAGGCTTAATCGAGTTTGCTGACAATCTGCTGCGTGGCACGTACGAACACCGCGAACAAATCGATGCGGAGATTTCGAAACTTGCCACTCACTGGTCGCTCTCGCGGATGGCGGTGACCGATCGCAATGTGCTGCGACTAGGCGGTTACGAAATCATGTTTGGTGATACGCCGGGACGCGTCGCGGTCAACGAAGCGGTGGTGCTCGCCAAACGCTACGGCGATCGCAACAGTCCGCGATTCGTCAATGGTGTGTTGGATCGCTTGATGCGGGAGCACAACGGCGAGCGGCAATCGAGCTGATCCGCAGCATTCGCCCCGAGCCTTCCTGCGTTGATCCAATATCAGCGGAGGCATTGCTCAGGCCTTCGTAGATGCGCCGCGAAGGGCACAATCAGCCGGTATTGAGACCGTCTTGCAGTCCATCGTCGGCATAGATCGAACGCCCACCATCGACCGGCAAGACCACTCCGGTGACAAACTCGTTCTCGCATAAGAACTGCGCTGCATGGGCGACCTGCTCCGGCGTGCCGATGCGGCCCACTAACATGCTCGAGGTAATCCGTTCGCGTTTGTCATCCTCGACGTCCGCGCCCAAGAGCACAGGACCGGGCTGAATGCAATTGACGCGCACACGATGATTGCGACGCCCCAACTCTACGGCTAACGACCGCGTCATCGCCTCGACCGCTCCCTTACTGGGAAAGTACGCAGCGTGGTCCAGGTACGGCCGCGTGGTCGCCCAATCGCTGATGTTGACGATCGCGCCGCCGCTGGACTGGCGGACCATCACCAATCCAACCGCCTTGGCCATCAGAAACGAACCGACTGCATTGACGTCGAAATACCGCCGCAACTCCTCCGCTGTCACCTGCTCCAGCGGCAGCGGTGACCAGATCGCAGCCGAGTTGACCAGAATGTCAATTCGGCCGAATGTGTCGGTCGCCTGCTTGACCATTGCGTCGACCGCCTCTGACTCCTGAACATCACCCGAGACCACGAGCGCCTCTTGATACCGCTCGCGCAGGCGAGCCGCGATCTGCTGGGCTTCGGCAGTACTGCTGTTGGCGTGCAAGACGATGCGGCAGCCGAGCGATGCCAAGTGCTCAGCGATCACTCGCCCCACACGTGGTGCCCCGCTACCGGTGACAAGTGCGACCGGATGATCGCAAGCAAAGGTTTTCTGCAGATGGGGGACAGCCACGTTTTTACTCACGCCGCACAGCGATTCCGGGACGCCAATCAAGGCAACGCCACAGCGCCCGAAGTTACCGCCAGTAGACCGGTCTGACCAGCCAGCAACGCACAGTGCGCAGCCTGCGTCCAACGAAAGGCGCCGATCTGCCAGAGCCGGCAAACTCACATCATGCCCGGTCCGGCCCCTAGGCCGATGCCCATGCCGTCGGATGGCATCGCTGGCGCGATCTGCTCAAATGGTTGGTCCGGCCCGAAGTGCGCCTGCCGCATGGCCGCGATCAAATTCTCAATCTGGAAGTGCAGCGTGTAAGGAGCATTCACGATGATCGCTGGGCGACTCTCGGTTCCACCGGCGAGGACACGAATGGTCGACGAGCCCCCGGCGTATTCCCATGCGTCCGGATCGAGCGTCGTTGAGATGGCCTCGATCGCTTGATTGCCGCTGCCACCAGTCAACCCCGTCCCCTCAAGCCAGTAGATTCGTGCCAGCGGATATTCATTCGCGACTGCGGCGGTCGTCACCACCAACAATTCGCCGCGGACCGTATAGGTGAGCTCCAAGTCACGCAGCAACCAATCGAGGAGCGTTCGGAGTGTGACGTCTTGCACCGTCAACGTGACCAGTGAATCCAAGCTCTGCGACGCCTCCTCCAGCGCCCGACGGTCGAGTTGAATCGGCAACTGTTGGCCCTCCGCAATGATTCGGAGCGCGTTTTCGAGCGTTTCACTCACGAAACTGTGCGAGACCTTGGCCGCCAATTTCTCCGCGATCGCTCGCTCGGCTTCGTCATCAACGGTGATCCAGCGAGAGACACCGAGACCGCGATGGACCAGCAAAGCAGGATCAGCGGTGATCACGATCACGCCTTCCTGATCAACGATCGCTCGCAATCCGTGCGGCCGCAGGGCTTCGCGGAGGGCGGTCCGCACCGAGCGCTGGCCTGGTTCGAAATGGATCTCCGACCCTTCCGCGACGTTGGCAAACTCGATCGCCCGCGTCTCGATCCGCGCGGGTG
This sequence comes from uncultured Planctomycetaceae bacterium, assembly GCA_937904535.1. Taxonomy (GTDB): domain Bacteria; phylum Planctomycetota; class Planctomycetia; order Pirellulales; family Pirellulaceae; genus UBA6163. Next base: position 10,315 of record CALELC010000476.1, on the reverse strand, counting down.
CACCGACAAACTTCTCGATCATCGTCCCGAGTTCGGCTAGCGGAACCGAAGGCGGAAGCCCGACCCGCCGTCCCAGCGCCTCGTGGGCAACCGTCTGCCGCTCCTCTGCATCGACCGGCTCAACCGCTAAGTTCGCCGGCCGCGCTGTCCCACCTCGCACCGGCGTCGGTGACGTTGTCGATGGCGTCTCGGCAAATGGGTCGCCGGCAAATGGGTCGCCGTCGAACGGATCGTAGAAGGGTGCATTGGGTGCAGCAGGCGGCGGAGTTGGCGTCTTCGGACTGTCAGCTGCGACACCCAACGGATCCTCTCCAGCCGAGAAATCCGCTTCAGGTGGTGTGGGCGTCGAGGAGAACTGCGCCAGCACGGTTCCCTCGGCGCGGGTCGTCCGAGCGGTCGGGGTGAGATCCTGCAGCAGAAAAACGGCGACTGCAAGTCCTAAGACGCCCGTTGACGCAACCAATGATTTCGTCATGACCGAGGATCCTTGTGTGAGGAGGGGTTGGAGAGAAGAGGGTTCGATCGGTGAGGGCAACTGATCGGGAAAGGCGACATTGGCTACCAGGGAATCTGCCATGGAGGCGGCCTCAGCCGGCGTCACACTCCAGTGAATCGCCGCCGAGTAAGCGATCACGGGCACGACACCCCGATGCCGAAGTCGTCGCGCCAACAACTGTTTGCCACGCTGCACACGGCCGCGCACCGTTCCCACACTCGTGCCCATCTGCGCGGCGAGCGTCAAATAGCTTTCATTCAGCAGGACGTGCTGCACAATCGCCGTGCGATAGTGCTCCGGCAAACTCGCCAGTTCCTCATCCAAGACGATCGCCGCATGTCGCTGCGTCAATCGGTCTAGCGGGTCAGTCGGTTCCTCGGGAAAGTCGGCCACCGTTTCGAAGCTCGGCCCCTCGGTCCCCAGCGTTGCAAACGCGGCCCGCTGGGCGACGCGGTGCAACCAACCGGGAAGATGCTCGGGATGGCGAATCTTGCTCGCCGAGCGAACCAAGTACAGGAACGTCGCCTGAAACGCATCGTCGGCATCGGCAGAACTGCGACAGCAGCGGCGACAGACACTCAGCACCAGCACCGAATAGCGCTCGATAATGGCCGCCAACGCCTCGCGACAGCCGTCCTCGGTCCAAGCCTCCAATAAATCCGCATCGCTCGCGGTGGACAACGCACTGCCTCGCGGTTCGATCACAGTTTCGGTGGTTGGTTCGGTTGTACTCATCGGGCTCACCCACGGGGTTCCTACTCCTAGTGCCCTGATTTGCGTCGATGGCGCGCGAAAGTTCAAATAAATATTGGAATTAAATGCGCAGCGAAGTTTGGACGCGGTTGGTTCTTCGCAAACTCAGCAGATCGTTTTCTGAGCAGGACATCCGGATCTCCGGTAAGCTGATGGTCTCTTCAGCTCGATCTTTGAGGAATGCTCGGCATGAGGTTGTTTGCTCGATCCGCCATCCGCTCCGTCACTCAGCCATATCGTGGCAGCCGCAATCGACTCGCCGTTTGCCAGTTGGCTGAGCGAGCCTGGATGCTGCTCGGCGTGATGCTGCTGGCCTCGGCCACGCGCGGCGGTGAAATCGATTACCAACAAGAAGTTTTACCGCTGCTACAGCAGTACTGCGTCGATTGCCACGGTCCCGATGTCGCGGAAGCGAACCTACGGCTCGATTCGGTCCTCGGCAGCCTCCGTGGCGGTGACTCCGGCGAAGCGGCAATCGTTCCCGGGGCAAGCGAGCAGAGTTACCTCATTACCAGAGTGCGGCACGCTGATCCCTCCAAGCGGATGCCACCCGACTCGCCGCCGCTGGAAGCAGACGAAATCGCCGTGCTCCAAGCTTGGATCGATGACGCCTCCGCTTGGTCCGCAGCTCAAGCTGAGCTAGCAGAACAAAAGGTCCAACACTGGGCGTTTGAGCCGTTGTCGCGGCCGCAGCCTCCGCCAGGCGATCTGCATCCGGTCGATGCATTTGTAGATGCCAAACTGGCCGAGGTCGGACTGCAACGGTCGGCGCCTGCGAACCGTCGCATGTTGATTCGTCGTCTGTATTTGGTCATGCACGGATTGCCGCCGACACCTGAGCAGGTGGAAACCTTCGTCAATGATCGTGAGGAACCTGCCTGGCCGAAGCTCATCGAACAGGTCCTGAACAGCGAACACTACGGCGAACGCTGGGCAACTCACTGGCTCGATCTTGTCCGTTTCGGTGAATCGACCGGGTTCGAGACCAATCGCGAACGTCCCCATGCCTGGCGTTACCGCGACTGGGTGATCGAGGCGTTCAATCGTGACAAACCTTACGACCAATTCATTGTCGAGCAACTCGCCGGTGATGCGGTGGGAGCTGACATCGGCACCGGCTTTCTTGTCGCTGGCCCCCATGATCTGGTCAAAGGCGAAAATCCCGAATTGCAACAGATGCAGCGTCAGGACGAGTTGGCTGACATCATCAACACCACCGGCACCGCCTTCCTCGGTCTCTCGCTCGGCTGTGCGCGTTGTCATAACCACAAATTCGATCCGGTCTCGCAATCGGATTATTACGCGCTGCAGGCGGTATTTGCCGGAGTCGAGCACGGCGATCGCGCCTTGCCACCCCAGCCCTCAACCTGGGCCCAGCTGGCCGAGCTCGACGAGGAAATCGCACAACTTCAGCAGCAACTGGTGTCGTTTGCCGTGCCACCCGCTGACCGGTCACCCGAGCGAACTGGGACACGGGGCGAGGCCACAGCCGCGGAACGGCTCCGGCTCCGCCCCGCGGTCACCGCGCAGCTTAATACCGAGACGTTTCCGCCGACCGCGGTTCGCTATGTGCGGTTCACCATCGAAGCTGCGCACCACGGTGAGCCCTGCATCGACGAATGGGAGATCTTCGCCGGTGAAGAAAACGTCGCCTTGGCATCCCGCGGAGCCGTGGCGTCTTCATCGGGCGATTTCGTCCACCCGCTGCACCAGTTGTCACAGATCCATGATGGCCGATACGGCAACGAATACAGCTGGATCGCGAGAGATCCACGCGATGCGTGGGTGCAAATCGAATTGCCGGAGGTTCATACCGTCGATGCGATCCGCTGGGGCCGCGATCGCACCGGCCAATATCGCGATCGGGTTGCAAACGAGTACCGGATCGAAGGCTCACTCGATGGCGAAAGGTGGACGCTGCTGGCGACCTCAGCGTCTCGTCTGACTTACCATCCCGAGCACCCCATCAACCGCGAGGACGCGTCTGCGTTTTTTGACTTCGACAGCTTTCCACCGGAGCGGGCCGCAGCCGGCCGCAAGCTGCTCAATCAGCTCTTGGAGCTCTCGCGGCACCGCGACGCGGTCAGCCAACCCGTGTTGGCATACGCGGGCACCTTCCATCAGCCCGGCCCAACCCATCGCCTGTATCGAGGCGAGCCATCGGCCCCGCGGGAAATCGTAGCGCCCGGAGCCATCACAGCGCTGACCGATTTGTGCCTTCCACTGGACGCCCCCGAACAGGAACGTCGACTGGCCCTGGCACGCTGGATCGCCTCGGCCGAGAATCCGCTGACCGCACGGGTGATCGTCAATCGCGTGTGGCAGCACCATTTTGGCACCGGCCTCGTGGCCACGCCCAGCGACTTTGGGGTCAACGGCGCCGCCCCCTCCCACCCGGAATTGCTCGACTGGTTGGCAGCAGAACTGATCGATTCTGGCTGGTCGCTCAAGCACTTACAGCGAATCATCCTGACGTCACAAACATGGCAACAGGACAGTCGGCCGCACGCCGCTGGTATCGCACAGGACACTGCCGCGCGTTGGTTGTGGCGTTTCCCTCCCCGCCGGCTGGAAGCCGAAGCGATTCGTGACAGCCTGCTGGTCGTCAGCGGCAAACTCGACACACGTCTTGGCGGTCCCGGCTTCAGCGGCTTCGAAGTTGAAATCGAGAATGTCCGGCACTACTTCCCCAAAACCAGCTTTGGTCCGGAAGACTGGCGGCGGATGGTGTATATGAATCGAGTCCGACAGGAACGGGAGGCCGTGTTTGGAGTGTTCGATTGCCCGGACTTTAACCAAGTCGTTCCGCAGCGAACTCGCTCGACAACTCCCTTGCAGGCGTTGAACCTGTTCAACAGCGGCTTTGTTTGGCAGCAGGCCGGTTTCCTGGCGGATCGCCTGAGTACCGAAGCCCCGTCGCCGCGGGACAAAGTGATCCGCGCCTATGAGCTGGCGTTCAATCGACCACCGCAGCCCGATGAAATCGACGCGGCACTCCATTTCGTCGAACAGACGGACTGGCAACAGTTTGCTCGAGTGCTGCTAAACAGCAACGAGTTTGTCCTGATCCCTTGATCGCGGATCCCCAAGTACGAACGACCGTTCAGGCAGTGTCTGCTCGTTTAATCAAGTCGATCGGCCGCTCACCGGAGGTTGTCTTGCTCAATTCTGCGGACGGCACTCCACAAATTACAGAACCATCGTCCTCAGGGGTTCCGCATCTTGGCCGCTGCGGGATGAAACACCACTAACGACCATGGTTCTCCTCTTCGAGTCGCGAACCTATCAGAACGCAAAACCTCATGATGCCAAAATCCAACCGACGAAAGCTATTCCTTGACACAGCGAGCGGACTTGGCGGCGTGGCATTGGCTTGTCTGTTGGGCGAACAAGGCTTGTTGGCCAGCTCCCCGAACGCAGGGCCGGCCATTGATCCCGAGCGTCCCTTCGCCGCGCGCAGCTCCCACTTTCCTGCTCGGGCGAAAAAGGTGTTGATGATCTACTGCAGCGGTGCCTGCAGCCAACTCGACACGTTTGATTTCAAGCCGGAGTTGATTCGTCGTCATGGCCAACCGATGCCCGGTGCGGAAAGTTTGGTGACGTTTCAGGGTGGGCAAGGCAATCTGACCCGCAGCCCGTGGATGTTCCGCCCTCGCGGCCAATCCGGCAAGATGATCTCAGACCTCGTGCCGATGCTCGGCGAACTAGCCGATGACATGTGCTTTATCCACTCGATGACCGGCAAGACCAACACGCACGGTCCGGGCGAGAACTTCATGTCAACCGGTTTTACCTTGGACGGTTTTCCGAGCATGGGCGCCTGGCTGACCTGGGCTTTGGGCACCGAAAACGAGAACCTGCCCGCATACGTGGCGATCCCTGACCCGCGGGGGACCCCGCAGTCAAGCGTCAACAACTGGGGGGCGGGATTCCTGCCAGCCGCTTTTCAGGGCACCGATTTCAACGCCAGCCAACCGCTGCGCAACCTCCAGCGTCCTGCGGAAATCGATGAGCAGACCGATGCCCGAGCAAAAGCCTATTTGACTCAGCTCAATCGGCGGCATTTGGAGCAGTATCCAGACGACAGCGAATTGGCAGCGAGAATCTCCAGTTATGAACTGGCGGCGCGGATGCAGTTGAGCGTGCCCGAGGTGTGCGATCTGGCAACCGAATCGGCAACTACGCTGCGGCAGTACGGCGCCGACGACACGCAGAATCCGCTCAAGGCAGCCTTTGCGCGGAATTGCCTGCTCGCTCGGCGACTGATTGAGCACGGCGTCCGCTTCGTGCAGGTGTTCAATGGCGCCTACCAGACCGGTGGCGAAGGGGTCAGCAACTGGGACGGGCACAAAGACCTTGCCAACCAGTACAGCAAGCACGGCCCGATTCTCGATCAGCCGACGGCCGCGCTCATCCGCGACTTGAAGCAGCGGGGCTTGTTGGAAGACACACTGGTCGTGTGGTGCACGGAGTTCGGGCGGATGCCAACGTTTCAAGCCGGGGCCAGTGGCCGCGACCATAATCCCGATGGTTTTACGGTGTGGTTGGCCGGAGCTGGTGTCAAGGCTCCCTTCACGTTCGGAGCGACCGATGAGTTTGGTTACAAAGCCGTTGTGGATGTGGTCACGGTCCACGACTTCCACGCGACCATCCTGCATTTGCTGGGGCTGGACCACCGGCGACTTACGTACAGTCACAACGGCATCCAGCGGCGACTGACCGACGTCCACGGCCATGTCATTCGCCCGATCCTCGCCTGATCGACTTCGAGCGTTTCTTTACGGCCGCAGCAATAGCGGTAAAACCGTTGTCCTGGTATCGTTTGGGGCGGCGCGTCGCGGCGACTTTGGGTGCAGCGCTGGCCCGCGGCATTTTTCCGCGGCTGGCCGCCGTGGCTGCATGGGCGAGCGACATTGGGTTCGGTTCGAGCGTTTTCACGGACATTCATGACAAAACGGGTATACATCGAGACAGTCGGCTGCCAGATGAATGTGCTGGACAGCGAGATGGTGATCGCCGACCTTCGCCGCCACGGTTACGAAGTCGTCGACTCACCGAAGGAAGCCGATGCGGTGCTCTACAACACGTGCAGTGTCCGCGAGCACGCCGAAGAGAAGATCTACAGCGCGCTGGGCAAGGTTCGTCAGATCAAAGAGCGCACCCCGGGGATGACGATCGGCGTGCTCGGTTGCATGGCGCAAAAAGATCAGCAGATCGTCTTCGACCGCGCTCCGTACGTCGACATGGTGGTCGGTCCCGGGCAACTGCATCAGATCCCGATACTGCTGGAAAAAATCGGCCGCGGTGAAGGTCGGCAATTGGCCGTTTCGCTCGCCCGCAAGGACGGCAGCCAAGAACTGATTCGCCGCAGCCATGAAACGTTCGATCCGCTGCGTGATCCGACGATGCGGCCGACGCCGTTTCAGGCCTATTTGCGGATCCAGATCGGCTGCGACAAGTTCTGCACCTACTGCATCGTGCCGATGACTCGCGGCCCGGAGCAAGGCCGCGCCCCGGCAGACATTCTGTCCGAGGCCCGCGTGTTGGCCGAACAGGGCTGCAAGGAAATCACGCTGCTGGGCCAAACGGTGAACAGCTATCGCTACACCGACGGCGAGCAGACGACCCGGCTGGCCGATCTGCTGGAGCAGTTACACGAAATCGATGGGATCGAGCGACTGAAGTTCGTCACCAGCTATCCCAAAGACATGACCCCCAGGTTGCTGGAGACGATCCGCGACCTGCCCAAGTGTTCGCCCTACCTGCACGTGCCGGCGCAAAGCGGCCACGATGAGGTGCTCAAGCGAATGAAACGCGGTTACACCGTTGCCGATTACCTTGAGATGATGGAACGGATCGAAAAAATCCTGCCTCAGGCAACGGTCAGCAGCGACTTCATCGTCGGCTTCAGCGGCGAGACCGACGAGGAGTTTGAGGCGTCGGTGCGACTGGTGGAGCGCTGCCGGTTTAAGAACAGTTTCATTTTCCAGTACAGCGTGCGACCGGGTACGAAGGCCGCCGAGCGGTTACCCGACGATGTTCCTCGCGAAGTGAAGGCTGAGCGAAATCAGCGGCTGCTGGCGGTCCAGGACGCGATCTCCTACGAAGACCAACAGCAGCTCATCGGCCAAACCTTCGACGTGCTGGTCGAAGGCCCCAGCAAGAAGGCGGTCAAGGCTGGTGCTCAGTCCGAACTGGTGCAGATGACCGGACGCACCCACTGCGACCGGATCGTCGTGTTCGATGGCAATCGGCGACAAGCCGGCCAAATCCTCCCCATCAAAATTGACGACGCCAGTAGCCATACCTTGATCGGTCGCGTGAAGACCGTGGAACTGGTTTCGATCGGAGTTCCCAAGACGTGAATAACGTGACCGTTCCCGAAGAGGTGGTGCGGGTCGCCCAGCTCACCAACGGCTTAACCATCTTGGCTCAGCCGATGCCGTGGCTGCGCACCGCGGCCTTCGCCCTGGCGGTCCGCGCCGGCGTCGAATGTGAACCGGACGACCGCGGCGGGTTGGCTGGCTTGATGTGCGAAATGGTTCAGCGGGGCGCCGGCCCCTACAGCAGCCGCGATGTCGTCGAACTCCAGGACAATCTGGGGCTCGATCACTCCGCAGGCGTGTCCGCGGCATTGGCGTCGTTCGGAGCCGCGATGCCGGGACCGTCGCTGCCCGATGCGCTGCGTCTGTATGCCGAGATCGTTCGCCGGCCGCATTTGCCCGGGGACCAACTCGACGACGCCCGCATGGGTGCGATGCACGAAGTCCGCGCGGTCCGTGACGAACCGACGCAGCAGGTGATCCTGCGGCTCAAGCGAATGCAGTATGGCCCACGCGATGGACGCCCAACCTGCGGCGATGAAGCGGGTTTGGAGGCGATCACGATGAGCGATCTGCACGGCTTCTATGCCCAGCGCTACCGCCCTGCGGGTGCGATGCTGGCGATCGCGGGCAATTTTGACCCCGACGAAATCATCGCCCTGGCCGAAGAACTGTTTGGCGATTGGCAGGGTGAACTGCTGGAAATCCCGCAGGACCAGTCCGGCCACCCCGGATACGAACATATCCAACAAGAGTCGTCGCAAACTCACATCGGTTGGTCGTTCGATTCGATCCCGCTGAGCGATCCCGATTACTATGTGATGCGAGCCGGTGTCGGCATCCTCAGCGACGGGATGAGTAGCCGGCTGTTCGATCGCGTTCGCGAACAGCGCGGACTGTGCTACAGCGTTTCGCTCAGCGCCCACTCGCTGCAATCTCGCGGTGCGATTCTCGGGTATGCCGGTACGACGCCGGAGCGCGCTCAGGAAACGCTCGACGTGGCACTTCGCGAAATTGAAACGCTCCAGGACGGCATCGAGCAAGCCGAACTGGATCGCCTGAAGGTGCGCGTCCAAAGCAGCGTGATCATGGAGCAGGAATCGTCCTGGTCGCGAGTCTCGTCATTGATCTCCGACTGGTACCATCGCGGCCGTGTAGTCACGATGCGGGAACTGGAGGAGCGCGTCGAAGCGCTGCGTGTCGACGCGATCGTTGATTACTGGAAAGCGCATCCGCCGGGCGACTACCGGATTGTCACGCTGGGCCAACAACCGCTCAGCGTGCCGTCCAGCAGCCATTGATCTCCCACGGCAGTCCCCTCCGCGGCGTCTGTTTCGCTTTACCGCGGCTCCCCCCGTTCTCCGGCTCACGCAATTCGATGTCAACCTTTCGAGAAACCACGCTTCCCAACGGACTACGCATTGCTGCCGAAATCGATCCGCGAGGGTATTCGGCATCTTTTGGCTACTTTGTCCGCACCGGCTCACGGGATGAAACCGATCGCGAATCGGGGGTCAGCCATTTCCTCGAACACATGATGTTCAAGGGCACGGCGCGACGCACCGCGGCCGACGTCAACCGGGAACTCGATGAGCTCGGTGGAAATTCCAATGCTTTCACGAGCGAAGAACAAACGGTCTACTACGCGACGGTGCTACCCAAGTACCAGGACCGGATTATCGATCTGCTGACCGATATGCTGCGTCCGACGCTCACCCAAGGTGATTTTGACACCGAGCGCAAAGTCGTGCTGGAGGAAATCGCCAAGTACGAAGATCAGCCGCCGTTTGGTGCTTTCGAGCGAGTGATGGAGCGGCATTTCAGCCCGCGTGGCTTGGGACGCCGCGTGCTCGGAACCGCCGAATCGATCGCTCAGATGGATCGGCAGACGATGTACGACTATTTCACCCGCAGGTACACACCGGCCAACATGGTGCTGGCGGCGGCGGGCAACGTCGATTTCGATGGCCTTGTTGATCTCACCGAACGGATGACGGCAGACTGGGACAGTTTGGTAGCAGCGGATGAGCCGCCAGCGGACGATGGAACGCAATTGCCGATCGGCATCCGCACCGACGCGGTGATTGCCAGCCCCGATGCTGCTCAGGCCTACTTGGTCCGTATTTCGCCGGCCCCGCATGGCAATGATCCCGACCGCTACGCCGCGCGATTGCTGGCCAGCATTCTCGGTGACGAGTCCGGCAGTCGGCTGTTCTGGGAACTGATTGACACTGGACTAGCCGAATCGTGTTCGATGTGGACCCAGGAGTTTCTGGACGCTGGTGCGTTGTTCACGATGCTCGTCTGTCATCCCGATGATCTGGTTTCCAATCGCCGCCTGGTTGACGAGCTGATCAACCAGTTCCTGACCGACGTCGTCACGGCTGAAGAATTGGCTCAAGCGGTCAATAAGGCCACAGCTGGCTGCATCATGTCCAACGAGCGGCCGAGCAACCGGATGTTCGGTGTCGGCAGCGGCTGGCAACTCCGCGGTGAATATGTTGACTTGGACACGGTGTTGCAGCGGTATCGGTCCGTAACGGTTGAAGACATCCACCGGGTCGCGCAGAGCTATCTCACAATTCGTCCGACCGAAACGTTGGCGACTGCCGAGGCATCGGAGCTGGCCGAGGAACTGGCGCAGGACACTGGATTGCCTGCTGCTGGCGGCTGAGAGTCGGTACTCATACCTGGGCCTGATTCGGCGGCCCCAGTATCGGCTCAAAGGCTGCGACTCATCTCC
>CALELC010000475.1 GCA_937904535.1 uncultured Planctomycetaceae bacterium | reverse complement strand
AAGCGATCCACCGCACCTGCTGCACCCGCCCTCCCAGCGGCAACTGCGCCAAGTAACGGTAGCGCAGCAGCGCGTCGGCCAGTGCAGCTAGATCGCTAAGATCATCGCGCTGGGCCACCAGACTCAGTTTCGCCGCTACGGCTGGTGAGCGATCCTCGAGCTGAAAGCTGAGCGCATCCACCGGGTCGAGCTTCCACAACCAGGTCGGTGGATCACGGATCACACGCTCCAACAAAGTCTCCGTTTGCTGCGGATCGGCCCCCCGGTGTCTCGATCTCACCAGCGCCAGATTCATTTGGAAGCAGCGGGGTGTGCGTGGAGAGGACAGGTCGAGCTGCGGGCCGCGGGCGAAACTCCGCAATCGCTGCACGGCTTCATCAACGGCCGTTGACTGAGATCCACCCATCGCTGCTCCGTTCCGTGCAGCCAAACACGCCACCAGATAATCGCTATGCGCAGCCAAACGCGGGAGTCGCAAACCGCGGCGCTGCAGCAGCGCACGGGCCTGTTTCAACCATTCGTCAGCCGTCCGAGGATCATTGCGTTGCAGCGCGGCCTCGCTGGCGGCGAGCAAGGCTCCGACGGTTCCCATCCGGCCTCGCCGCAGGTAGTGAACGGCGACCGTCGCATAGTTCGTGTCCGGTGCTTGCAAATCAACCTCGTGAGTGCCGACCGCCAACAGCAACCCCTCGGCGATGAACTCCGGTTGGCCGAGCAATCCGGCTGCTTCAGCGGCACGCTTCGCAAGCGACGAACACTGAGCAAATTGATCCTGCTCGGCGGCTACCCGTGCTGCCGCCAACAGGAGCACCGGCGTCAGCGGATGAATCGACTGCTCCCAAGTCGCTTGGGACTCAAGATCCTCCGCAGTCTGCGGTTGTCCGCATGCCAGTTCATGACAGCGGTCGACGGTGTCCAACAGCAAGTGTGCTAGTGACGATGTCGGCTGATCAGGCTGTCGCGGTGCGGGACTGGTGCGGGAGGTTTGATCTGCCAGTTCGCCGAGGATCAGGCGGCGGCGATAGCTGGCTAAGGCGGCGCCACGGTAGATCTCGACGGCATCGAGCTGGGCTCGCCCCGCAAGTGCCAGTAGCGGTCGCGCGTTCCGGGAACGCGTGAGCTGCGGATCGGCAGAGGCCAACAGCAACCGGTCGGGCACGGCCAGGACGCTGGTCTGATTCTGGGCGATCCAGCCCGACCGCTCGTCCGCCGGCAGAGCGAGACCGACCGCTGCGGAGGGCCAATCGAACCGTTCTAGCCAGTCACGGTGACGGTGGAGCAGGCTCAGTGCGGCTTCGATGTGGGTCAATGCCTGCCGCAAGTTGCCGGCTTGATAGAAGCACTCGCCGAGCATGGCATGCACCGGAATCGCATCGATCCACAATTCATTAGTGTCCCTTAGGCAGCCGGCGAGCGCGGTTTGAAACGCTTCGGTAGCCGTGTCAACATCGCCGTCACGGTACAGCGCCAGACCTTGATAGTAAGACTGATTGGGATACCGGCCGAACCACTGTGCACCGGGTAAGTCAGCAACTTGTTGTCCGGGCGCCGAGCTGCTCGTGCACAGGATTAGTAAGCCGCAGCAGAGAATCGCAGAGAAGCGGTGGCTCATCGTGAATCCCATTCATTCACAAGGGATGGTGCTGCTATTGCTTGAGCCTGTCCTCTGGTTCCACTAAGGTGCAGAGGGGAAGGTCACGGGAAGGAACTGCAGCAAGTGAGCGTCGAGGCACTCTCGTGGCCCGAATCCTTAGCCTTCAACATAACGCTTGCGGGAACCGTGATGAGATTCCAACAGCTGAGTTGCTGTGTTTTAGGATTGGTTGTTGGTTTGTTTGGCGGCAGCCAGTGCTTGGCTGCTGAACAGAATCCGGCGAATCCCGATTCCCCGCCGTCCGCTGCAGCATTGCGGTTGATCGTGATCACCGATGACGATTTCTTGGCCGCGGCGCACGAGGCCTGGTGCGCGCGGGCGCTTAACCGATCGATCGAAGAGTTTCGCCAGACTCGGCCGGGAACCGAACTGCAGTTGGAGATGCGGCCGGCCGGACCGCCAGCCATTTTATGCGGTGGCAGGCCTGCGGTTGGGCCCCGGCGGGCAATCGGGTTTCTGTGCGACCAGGAGGCCAAGATCGTCGGGTTCTGCGTCGGAGTGCCGACGGGCCGCCAGCTAGCGGCGCTGGTTGAAGATGCCGACGAGGTGGCCGTCCTATGCCTAGCCGATCTCTTGCAGGCTCCGGCTTCAGACGCGGAGACCGAGCCGCAGGATCTGCTCGTCGAGGCGCTGCATCAGCGGGCGGGTCGGCGTGTGCTGCGTCACTACCGGCCACTTGTCCATAAGATCAAACGTCAGACACCGCTGGCCGAAGCTGCGGCACTGCTGCAGCCGGCGCTGGCTGCGGACCGCGGAGAGCGGTTCCTCGTGTTGGGCCTACCCGATGCCGTGCGTTGGGTTTCGGCACAGCAACACACTGAGACCATGCGGCACTGGTGTGAGGCGATGTTGCCTAGCCTGGCCGGCCGCTCGATCGATGCAATTTGGCAGGACGTGGCTACCTTGCTCTGGGAGAGCCAGCCGTGGCACATCCCGGCGCAGGATGCTGACCTCGTCGATTGGTACACCCAATCGATGGCAGCGGGCCCGGTGATCCTGTGGGTGCAAACGCCTCAGACGTTGCTCGGCCTGCCGCCAGCGGGCGAGAACGCCGAGCTTCTCGCGCCGCCTATCGAAGGGCAAACTCAGCTGTGGTTAGACCAAGTGGAACACCGAATCGTTGGGCTGCCCGCCGTCGCTCACTTGCTTCAGCACCGCAAGGATAAGGCCGTCGACTTTCAACGAGCGGAGAGGGCATTTAGCGGCTGGATTGTGTTAAGCGACCAAGCCACGCCGACCGTTGTATCGAGTTCCGCTGAGCGGCGACTGGCCGACACGCTGCGAAAAATGCTTGCCTCACCCTAAGCGATTCCCTTAGGATGGGATACCGGCCATCACACCCGTCCCTCTCGTCTCATCAAGGGTTAGGTTCGATGCGACTCACTCTGTTGACGTTGATCGTCCTGTCGCTCACTGGGCAAGCGCTGGCTGTCAATCCCGCTGTGCTTCAGCGTGGGCAACAACTGTTCACGCAGCCCTTCGCTCCGACTCCGTTGACCCCGGGTGGCGATGGTTTAGGACCGCTGTTCAATCACGTTTCGTGCGTCGCTTGTCACCACAGTGGTGGTGTTGGCGGGGCGGGGGACCATCGTTTCAGTCCGCGCGCGTTTTCGATTCAACAACTGCGATTCAATCCGCATGCCACGAAGCAAAACCTGACGCAGGCGATTGCGTCGATCAATCCACTGCTGTTGGGGCCGGACGGGTCGATGGCGAATTCGGTCATCATCCCGCGGCACGGCGGTTCGGCTCAGTTCGCGCAACTTCGTAGTGCCATCGTTGCGAGTTTCAACCCCGACTGGGATCGCGAGGAGCAGCTCAACAGTGACGACGTCCGGGCCGAGCGTGCTGGGCGGATCATCAGTGATTCCAGCGGCGCGTTGTCGATCCATGGCCACCTGTTCGCGCGCAACACCACGGCCTTGTTCGGTGCAGGGCTGATCGATCGCATCCCGGATGCGGTGATTTTGCAGCAAGCGAAGATGCGGAAGCGATTTCCCGAGATTCAGGGACGTCCATCGACGCTGGCCGATGGCAGGGTCGGCAAATTTGGCTGGCGCGCGAACTTCGCCACCCTGCTGGAGTTCAACGAAAATGCTTGCGTGAATGAACTCGGTCTGCAGACTCAGCACGTTGCGCAGTTAAGCGACGTGACCAATCCCGCTTATCGGAACCCTGCCGTCGATATCGATGATGCCTCGATCGTCGCCATGACGCAGTTTGTCGCTGCCCTGCCCGCGCCGACGCGTGCCGCCCCGGTCGATTCATATCATCAAACGCAAATTGCATTGGGCGAGCAGCGGTTTGCTGCCATTGGCTGCGCCGCTTGTCACGTGCCCGACCTCGGACCTGTGAAGGGGATTTACAGCGATCTTCTGCTGCATGACATGGGATCAACTTCCGTGGATTACAGCAGTGCTGAGCCCTATCGGAAAACCTATGACTATGATTTTGAACCCAATCAGTTTATAAGTTCTGCCTACTACGGGATCACCACGCCCATCCTGTCGCCATCGGATCAACGGGAGTTCGTGAATGTAGGTCGTGAGTTTATTTTCACGAGCCCAGAGCGACCTTCCAAGACTGTAACGGCTCCAGTCAATCTCGGTCTTGCGGATGACCAAATTGAAATTGAAGGACCGGGACTCGTTAAAGGCATTTCGTTGCAAGCGGGGCAAAAGGTGATCCTAAGGAAGGTGGTTAGCTCCAACACCATTCCGACAAACGTCACCCGGGAATGGCGGACGCCGCCGCTGTGGGGCGTGCGTGATTCGGCTCCCTACCTGCACGATGGTCGAGCTGAGACGCTGCTGGAGGCGATCGGGATGCACGAAGGGTCGGCGACGCGGACACGCAACCGATTCTTTGAACTGCCCTATGAGGAGCAGCTTGCCGTGGTTGCGTTCCTGGAGTCGCTCGTAGCGCCAACCCAGGGCGTGATCCCTGCCCCGAAGGATTTTACCGATCGGCAGTATGCGAGTTACTGAACCCGCGCCGGATCGGCGTCTATCGACAGAAGCGATGCTGCGCCCGATCGCAGAAAGTTTGCTTGGGAGC
>CALELC010000474.1 GCA_937904535.1 uncultured Planctomycetaceae bacterium | reverse complement strand
GAGATCACGAATTGGCGACCTTTGGCTCGCCCGAGTTCTGTGATGGGGGAGCGCTCCCGTTGTAACGCTGGGTAACCTGCCGGCAGCTTTGCACGCGGTTAAGAAGCGTACTGCCGGTTAGCGCGCAAATACGCGGCGAGCGCCTCGCGCAGCCGCGTCACTTCACGGATCAGTTCATGCAGTGCCGCGTCGATTGCTGCAGCATCGGCGGCATGACTGGCGGCTTCGAGCTGTCGCGCCGACTCCACAGCTGCCTTGGCCCCAAAACCGACCATGGAGCCGGCAAGCTTATGCGCTTGGTGGCCAAGGGCTTGATGCTCACGCCGCTCGCTCGCGGCGCGGAGCTGTGGCAGCGTTTGGTCGGCCTGAGCAAAGAATAGCTCGATCATTTCTTCGAGTAATTCTCGATCGCCATCGACATAGCCCAGCGACTCCTCCAGGTCAAACGCCGGCTCGTTCGCCCCGACAGCGTTTGGCGAGGCGGCGGTCCCAGTCTCCTCGGGCGAGTCTGTCTCGCCAGGCAGGAGTCGCTCGATGACCCGGAACAACTCATCGGTCCGCAGCGGTTTGGAGAGGTAGTCGTCCATACCGGCGGCTAGGCACAGTTCGCGGTCGCCAGCCATCGCATGGGCAGTCACCGCCACGATGGGTAATCGGCGACCGGTTTCTCGCTCACGTGCCCGGAGCGCAGCCGTTGCGGCCAAGCCGTCCATGCGTGGCATCTGCACGTCCATCAGCACTAGGTCAACCGGTTCCCGCTCCAGAATCTCCAAGGCCTCGACTCCGTCGCTCGCCAAAAAGACGGTGTGTCCCCGCTTTTGCAGTGCCTTGATGGCAAGTCTCTGGTTGATGGGGTTGTCTTCGGCGAGCAGAATCCGCAGCGTCGCTTGCGGCTGGGGAGCAGGTTCTGCCGGTAGACAGGGTTCTGAGAGTGCGCGTTTCGAGGTTCCCAGCGCGGTGCGGATGGCGTCGAGCAGTTCGGCCTGCGAGATCGGTTTGCGAAGGTAGCAGGCGATGCCCAAATCGCGACAGCGGGCCGCTTCGCCGTTGCGGTCCGACGAGGTCAACATCATGATCGTGGTGCCGCTCAATTCGGGATCGCGGTTGATCTGTTCGGCGACGGCGAACCCATCTTGGTCCGGCATGTAGGCGTCGAGCAGGATCAGGGCGAACGGGCTACCTTGAGCTGTGGCGCGTTTCATCGCGGTCACCGCCGACACGCCGTTGCCAACGGCCGTGGGCAGCATCCGCCACTGGCCGACCGTGATTTCCAGCATCGCGCGGTTGGTGGCATTGTCGTCGACAATCAGAACCGACAAGCCGGCTAGCTCGCTCACTTCAGCCTGCAGTTGGCTGCCGTAGGCGCGACACTTTTGGAACTGGGCAGTGAAATGGAACGTGCTGCCCGTGCCCACCTCGCTCTCCAACCACAGCCGCCCGGACATCAGTTCCACCAACTGGGAACTGATCGCCAGACCGAGCCCGGTGCCGCCGAACTTTCGCGTCGTCGATGCATCAACTTGCGTGAACGATTCGAAAATCGCTTGCTGCTTGGCTGCGGGGATACCGATCCCGGTGTCACGCACCGAGAAGTGCAAACAGACCGAATCGTCTTGTTCACTGTCGACGATCACGTGCACCGCCACTTCTCCGCTGCTGGTGAACTTGATGGCGTTGCCGATCAGGTTCGTGATGATCTGCCGCAGCCGCATCGCGTCGCCGATCAAGCCGTCGGGTACCGCCGGATCGACCTGGCAAACCAGTTCCAAGCCTTTGTCCTGAGTACGCAGGCCCAGGGCTTTGACCGTGGCTCCCAAGCTGTCGCGGAACGAGAACTCGACCGGGTCGAGTTCCAATTTGCCGGCCTCGATTTTAGAGAAATCGAGGATGTCATTGATCACTTGCAGCAGCGAATCGGCTGACGACTTAACCATTCCCAGGTTTTCACGCTGCTCCTGCGTCAAAGCAGAGTCGAGCGTCAACTCGGTCATCCCCAGGATGCCGTTCATCGGCGTGCGGATTTCATGGCTCATGTTTGCCAAGAATTCGCTCTTGGCACGGTTGGCCGCTTCTGCCGCCGCCTTCGCTTGGTAGGCTTCGTCTTCGGCAAGCTTGCGATCGGTGATGTCGAGCAAATTCCCCAAATACCCGCTGACTTCACCTTGTTCGTCCAGCAAGCAGACAGCGGTCGCCAAGGCCCAGCGGACCTGGCCGTCGGGGGCTTCAAAGCGAAGCTCTTGAGCGAACTCGCGTTGTTGATCGACCGACTCCTCCCAGTCGACGAGGATTTGCTGGGCCTCCTTGGCTCGCAGGCAAATGCTCCAGTCCTGGCCGATCACTTCGTGCGGTACCGTGCCGGTGATCTCACACCAGCGATCGTTGACGTACACGCAGATGCCAGCGGCATCGCACTCGTAGATGCCGGTCGGCGAATGCGATGCAAGGGTACGAAAGCGTCGCTCGCTGGCCTGATAGGCGGCCGTGCGTTCCAACACGGCGTGCTCGACACGCTCGTTGGTGAACTCCAACTGCGCCTGCCGTTCAGCGGCCTTCCAAGATTCCTGCCGGGATTGCCAGGCGGAATAGCAGAGCAGGGCATCGAATAAAGACAACCAACCAGCATGCTCAAGCCAACGCCAATGGTTGCCGGTGGCCACTCCATAGATGGATTCCGGCCAGTACAGCCCGCGGACGAAATGGTCCAGGACGACAACTGCGGAAGCAACCGCTAGCAAACGGCAGTCGCGGTAGAAGCTCAAGATGGCGAGCGAGCCAAAGGCGTGGTAGTGCGTTTCCGGGCGTCCGCCGGCTAGGTGAATCAGCAAAGCACCGATGAGCATCTGCGAAATGGCGATCGCAAACCGCGTCAGCACCGCCTCTGGACGCAGCCTCACCAGCGCCACCGGCGGGCTGACGATAGCGAATCCCAACAACAGTGCCATCCAAAATCGCGGATGCAGGCCGGCTGCCACGTTTCCAGTCTGGAGCGAAAACGCCAGGGCTAGGATCAAGCACACCAGCCACTGGAAGGCCAGCAAGCCGGCAAACATCTGGTTGGTGCGGAACGTAATCGCAGCTTCGGTGGCGTCTGCAAGCTCACGTGTACGCGTCGCCACTCGATCGGCAACGTCCGGCTTCAGCGCTGTGCCTGGCATGCGCTGCCCTCCGCTGACCAACCGGCCACAGCGTTCCGCCATCCATTGCCCGCCGGCGACGGCGCCGCAAGAGCTGCGTCGCCCAGCGGCTTACCAGTCGCCAACTGCGGCACTTGCACGGCTGCGTACGACCGAGTGCCAGCGGCTAGCCCCAACCCAATGGCTGCCAGCAGGTCGAGCAGACGACAATCCACCCCGACACGGACAACGCGAGCTGCCTGAAGCAGGTGCAACAGCTTACTGATGGTCGATCTCCACGAACGTCGTGAGCAGGGCAAGCCGAAAGTGGGCGAAGCAGCGGGACAACAGCGCTCAGAAGTCTTGTCGAGCAGACAGACAAACGCGTGATGCCACTTCGCTGACGGATAGCAGGGGAAGTGGCCGGTACCCACAAGTGCTCGCCCTACTAAGGCAAAACCCGTGCCGCAGGCGCGAGAGACAACCGTGCGCGAGCGCTAAACAAGCTGTTTTCCCGCAAAAAGCGGCAATAATACAGAGCAGGCAGCGACTGGAAAAGCGTCCCGAGGCACCTGCTGGACCTTGTAGGTGGCCTCATCGCCGACCGCCAAGGACCAGGTTGATCCTCGTGGAGCGATTCGGAAAGACTGCGCAAGCCGAGCAGCGAGGATAGCTTGCTGCTGACATCCGACGGGCGTGCTCACGGGCGGCAGGGTGCCGCCGAGCCGCGAGGGTAGGTTCGGCGGCTAAAGAGCGATGGACGTGCCGCCTTGCGCACGAGCGGTGCTCAGTGCGTCTTGTCCGGCGGCACGCCAGGAACAACATGCGTCAGCGGCAGCCCGGTTTAGGTTGCGGCTAGCTCAGCCTCGTA
This sequence comes from uncultured Planctomycetaceae bacterium, assembly GCA_937904535.1. Lineage (GTDB taxonomy): Bacteria > Planctomycetota > Planctomycetia > Pirellulales > Pirellulaceae > UBA6163. The sequence goes on along the minus strand of CALELC010000474.1, from coordinate 1,462 downwards.
GGCCTGGTCGTACCGCAGCAACTCTTCAATGCCCATGCGATTGCAGAAGTCACCGAAGCTTTCACCGGCTTGGCGGGACTGCTTGAAGTACAGCAGCACCGGCCGCAACACCGTCACGATTTGGCTCAGCGGAACCAGGTCTTTGTAGATCGAGTTCATCCGGTTGCCGATCAAACTGCCACCGAGGAACACGGTGTACTTGCCTTCGCCAGTCTTGCCATCGACGCTGCGGCCGACGATTCCGATGTCGGCGTTGTACGGCCGCGCACAGCCGTTGGGGCAGCCGGTCATGTGAATCCCGAACTGTTCCGCGTCCAAGCCGAGTCGCAACATCTCGGTTTCGAGTTCGGCGACCAACGTCGGTGCGGCTCGTTCGCTTTCCGTGATCGCCAATCCACAGGTCGGCAGCGCCGGGCAGGCAAACGTCATTCGCCGCACGTTGCTGATCTGCTCAACCGTCGGCACGCCGTGATCCGCTAGGATCTGCTCGATGTCAGCCCGCCAACTCGGATCCAAGTCGCAGAGCAACATGTTTTGGTGAGCGGTCAAGCGGCCAGTGGGTTGATAACGCGACATCAGCACGCGCAGCGCGCTCTTGAGCCGCATTTCGCCTTGGTCATGGACGCGGCCGTTCTCGATCGGTAGCCCCAGGAAGCACTTGCCATCGCCTTGGTCATGCCAGCCGAGGTGATCTTCATGGCGGACCACATCGGCCGCATGCGGCTCGGCCAGCGGGCGCGGCACCGTGCCTTGAGGCACTCCGCAGATTTCTTCGGCTTGGGTGAGGTATTCCTCCACCTTGGCCTTGAACTGCGGCAAGCCCCAGTTGTGAATCAGGTACTTCAACCGCGCTTGCTTCCGCTCGGCGCGGTTACCGAAATCACGCTGCACCAGCACGATCGCGGTCACCACCGGCAACACCTGTTCAAACGGAATGAATGCCATCCGTTTGCCGATTGCTGGGAAGCACCGCTTGTCGCTCGGGGTGGTTCCCATGCCGCCGCCGACGAGCACGTTGAAGCCGAGCAGTTCGTCGCCTTCGGTGACCGCGAGCAAGCCGATGTCCTGGTCATAGACGTCGGTGCAGTTGTCGTCGCACAGCGCAATGCCGATCTTGAATTTACGCGGCAGATACGCCTTGCCATAGATCGGATCGGGTTCCGCTTCCTCCGGTTGCGTGACGACCTTGCGGCGGTCGCCGGTTTCGGGGTCCTGCAGCCACAGCTCGCGGTACGCACCGGTCGTGGGCGTGAGGTGCTGAGCGATCGTGTCCGACAGCGCCTGCAGGCGATCGCGGATTCCGTTTTGGCGCAGCGGAGCAGGGCAGCAGCAGACGTTGCGGTTGACGTCGCCGCAGGCCGACTGGGTCGACAGGCCGAGTTCGTTGATGCGGTGAATGGTTTTCCACAGGTCGCCCTTGACGATCCCATGGATTTGAATCCCTTGCCGCGTGGTGATCCGC
>CALELC010000473.1 GCA_937904535.1 uncultured Planctomycetaceae bacterium | reverse complement strand
CGGTGGCGGATCAAAGGTGACCGCGACCGCTGGCCCTCCAATCCGTTCGGCCAGCCGGCGGAGCCGCTCGATCAGCAACGCGTGGCCCCGGTGCACTCCATCAAAGTTGCCGATGCTGATCGCACCGCCAAGCAGGCGAGGGTCCGGGGCGTCGGCGGGGGAAAGCGGAATCACGATCGTATCAGTCGGGGCAGGGCAGGGGGCACGGAACAGCAACTGATTATGCCGTGAACACACGCATGGTCGAGAGGCCAAACTGTAACGTAGGCTGCAGGCTGAAGCTGGACTCCGGGGTAAGCCGCAGGCTGAAGCCTGGACTCCAACGTTGCTGAAGCCTGAACTCCAACGTTGCTGAAGCCTGGACTCCAACGTGGGTTACTTGAAGATGCTGCGGATCGCGTGCGGCAGGTGGCTGAGCAGGTCGCGGGCGGTCATGCCAGGTTCGCCAAGCGACTGAGCCGCGAGATCCCCTGCCAGGCCATGCAAGAATGTGCCTAATTGAGCGGCTGCCAGTGGCGATAGTCGCTGACCTAACAGCGAAGTGATGATTCCGGTGAGGCAATCGCCGGTTCCGCCGGTCGCCATTCCGGGGTTGCCGGTGGAGTTGAACCAGCGGGTCTGCCCATCGGTGACCAGGGTCTGAGCACCTTTGAGCACCACGACGACTGCCAGCCGTTCGGCCAACTCGGCTGCGGCCTCGATCTGGCCACCGCGGTCTTTCGCCGACGCTCCGGTCAGCCGCTGCAGTTCGCCGGGATGCGGGGTGAGCACCGCTGGGCCAACGAGCGGCGTGGAGGCAGGCACCTTGGGTGGCTCGTTCGCTTGAAGCTCGCGGGCCAAGATATTGAGAGCATCCGCATCAAAGACGCGCGGCACCGCCGACTGCTGCGCGAGTCGCCGCACCACGAGAACGCTGCCTGGACCGGTGCCCATGCCCGGACCGACACCGATAGCGTTGACGCCGCCGATCCGCTGCACGACTTGCTGAGCCGCTGCCGGGGCAAATTGCCCAGTGGCAGTATCGGGAGCTGGCAGGGTCATCAAGCACGGATCGAAGCTGGCAACGGTTTCAAGGCAGCGATCTGGCAGAAACACTGAAACCAACCCCGAGCCCGTCCGCAGGGCGGCCATCGCCGACAGCGCGATCGCTCCGCTCATGCCGCGTGAGCCGCCGACGAGCAGCACGCGACCGAAATTGCCCTTATGGCCTTGACGGTCGCGCGCCGGAAACGGCGGGGGAGGGGAGGGCGGCGCGGTCATCGGGCGACTGCGACCGTCGGCGGTTTGACAGGAGGGGCTACCGCTACCGGTGCCAGCGGCGGACGTTTCTTTTCCGCATCGCGCAGTTGTGTGGCGATCAGACCTGCCACATATCCACCCTTGAACCCCGAATCGATCCCGACCACGGTCACGTTGGAAGCGCACGAAGTCAGCATGCCCAGCATCGGTGTCAGGCCCGAGAAGGCAGAGCCATAGCCCACGCTGGTCGGAACGGCGACCACCGGGCAACCGACGTGCCCGCCGACCGCGCTTGACAGCGCACCTTCCATTCCCGCCACAACCACAATTGCCGCCGCCGTGCGCAGCCGCGGCACGATTTGTAACAGCCGCTGGGGGCCAGCGACTCCGACATCGGTGAACTCCGCCACCGGGACGCCCATCCAGCCAAGCGTTTCCATCGCTTCGGCGGCCACCGGGTGATCGGTGCTGCCGGCGGTGACGACCGCAACATGCACTTCGGTTGCCGAGGACGACAGCGAAGGATTGGGCAGCACGCGTGGCGGGTCGGCGATCCGTACGTTGCCGATCCGTACCGTCCGCGCCTCGGGGTGATAGCGGTGATGCGTGAACCGTGCACACAGCGCTGCAGCGACGGCCGGTTCGACGCGGGTGACCAGCACGCTCTGGCCTGCAGCGAGCTGTTTTTCGGCAATGGAGATGATCAGCGACTGCGATTTGCCCTCGCCATAAATCACTTCCCCAAATCGGCAGCGAGCCGGACGGCCCAAATCGACCGTTGCTCCCGGAACAGCGGCCGTCATCGCGGTATCAGCTCGCGAGACAGCTTGATCAACACTCAGATTACCAGACGCGACCGCTTCAAGAATCTCACGCAGGACAGGGGAAGACATAGCAGAGGGTTAATTTCCATAGGAGTAACATCCGCCCGGTGGGCAAAGAGACCGACTCAGTCGTCCTCCCGGCGGAGCCACTTGCAGAATATACTTCCAGGGTGTTTCCTGGTATTTACCGCTTTCGAAAGTCGCTGTTCCATGAAGAAAAGTTGTGTGTTGGCCTACTCTGGCGGACTGGACACCTCGGTTATCCTCGTCTGGCTGCAGGAGCAGGGTTACGATGTGCACGCGGTGTACGTCGACCTCGGTCAGCCGTGTGAGGATCGCCAGGCCGTGCTCGAAAAGGCCCACAAGTGTGGTGCTGCGACCGCCCAAATCATCGACGTGCGCGAAGAACTCTGTCGTGACTTCGCCTTCCCCGTGCTCGCCTGGCGCGCGAAGTACGAAGGGATCTACTTGTTGGGCACGTCGATCGCCCGACCGCTGATCAGCAAGGTCTGCTTGCAGGTCGCCCGCGACGTGGGGGCCACTGCTTACGCTCACGGGGCGACCGGCAAAGGCAATGACCAGTGCCGCTTCCAACTCGCCGCCGAAGCGCTCGACCCCAAGATCCAAATGATCGCGCCGTGGCGGATGCCCGAGTTCCGCAAAGCGTTCCCGGGCCGTACCGAACTCATCGCCTACTGCGAAAAGAATGACATCCCCGTCAAAGCGAGCACCGCGAAACCGTACAGCAGCGACGAAAATGTGCTGCACATCAGCTACGAAGCCGGCAAGTTGGAATACCTCGATGTGCACGGCGTGGAACTCGTTGATTTCGGCATGGGCGTCAGCCCGCAGCAAGCGCCCGACGCTGCCGAAGAAATCACGATCGGATTTGAGTCCGGAGTTCCGCGGACGCTGGGCGGCCAAGAGCTGACCGCGCTCGAAATCGTCGAGCAACTCAATGCGATCGGTGGACGCAACGGCGTCGGACGGATCGACATGGTTGAAAACCGCTTCGTCGGTATGAAGAGCCGCGGCGTCTACGAAGCCCCTGGGATGACGCTGCTCTACGACGCTCATATGTACGTCGAGCAGCTTACGATCGATCGTGACCTGGCACACCTCCGCGACCGCTTGTCACCCGAAGTGGCCGAGATGGTGTACTACGGATTCTGGTACACGCCGAAGATGGACGCTCTGATGGCCTTCAATCGTGAAGCCCAGAAGCCGGTGACCGGCGAAGTGACGCTCAGTCTTTACAAGGGCAATATCTCGGTCGTCAAACGCTCCAGCCCGTACAGCCTCTATGATGCCGAGATCGCCACGATGGAAGGCGGCGGCAGCTACAACCAAGACGACGCCGAAGGGTTCCTGCGCATCCAAGGCCTGCCCAGCCGGGTGCAAGGCATGGTTCGTCCTCGCGCCTACTAAGCCGGGACGGCTCGGTCTGTGAACGGAGCGGCGACCAGCGTGGTCGACCGCTCCGCCGGTCGAAGGTGGGTTGGGAAGCCCTAGGTGCCGATGACGACGG
>CALELC010000472.1 GCA_937904535.1 uncultured Planctomycetaceae bacterium | reverse complement strand
TCCTCGTTAGCGTGGCCCAGCTCAAACAGCGCCTGGGTGCCCGCGGCATCGAAGACCATTGTCGCCAAGCCGAAAGTCGGATCGTTGGTGTTCTGGTGCTGCGATACCAGCAACAAGCTGGCTCCGGCAGCGGCACCGGTCTTACCGAGCACGGTGAAGTTCAGGTTCGCGTAGTCGCGTCCGCCCTCAGCCGGAATCTCGACGACGAACGAGCGGTCCGAGCCGCCGACCGTGAATCCACTGCCGTTGACCCGTTGTCCGAAGATCAGGGTGTCTGGCACGTCGAAGGTGACGGTGTAGGTGCCGGGAGCCAAGGTATCGAACTGATAGCCTCCCTGGCCATCGGTGATCCGGCTTTGGCTGATGTCCTGACCCAGCGAGTTGGCCGCAGCGGGGCTGGTCAGTTGCACCGTGACGCCGCCGACGTACGGTTCGTTCGCGTCGCGGATGCCGTTGCGAACGGTGCTACCCAAGGTCTGGATGTAATCGTTGAAGATCGATCCGGAGATCGTCGACGGTACGAAATCCTGGACGTTGAGCGTAACCGTTGCCGTTGCCGTCTGGCCTTCGCTGGTGATCGTGTAGCTGAACGAGTCGGTGCCGGTGAAGCCGGCGGGCGGAGTGTAGGTGACACTGCCGGTCGCGGCATTGAACGTTACAGTGCCCTGGGTCGTACCGGTAATCGCCGAGGCAGCGGTGACCCGCGGCGGCTGACCCGAGGTGTTCGGCACCGCGGCCGAGTCGTTTGCGGTCAACTGAGCCGACGTAAAGGTCGTGGCGACACCAGCGACCACATTGAAGTTATCGCCTCGTGCCACGGGCGGTACTTCGGCCTGGGCAATGGCGACCGAAATCACACCGGTATCCGACACGCCGTTGACGGTCGCACGGTAGGTGATCGAGTCGTTGCCAAACTGGCCGGCAGCCGGGGTGTAGCTCAACACGCTGCCGTTGATCGTTGCCGATCCGCGAGTTCCTTGCGTGACGATCGCGAACGTCGGTGCCGCCGAGCTGCCGGTGACGGTCACCAGCGATGCCAGGTCAATCGTACGGACGCCACCGTCTTGAGTGGCTGCCAATGACCCGTCGCCGGCGTTGACCGTGATCGCTTGGGGAGTGATCGTAACGTTGATTGTGCCGGTATCGGTGACCCCACCGACTGTTGCGGTGTAGGTGAACGAGTCGGCACCAACCTGGCCAGCGGCCGGGGTGTAGGTGACGACGCCGCCGTTGATCGACACGGTGCCGCGAGTCGGCTGGCTGCCGATGGCAAACGTCGGCGTGTCGCTGCTGCCGGTGACGGTGACCAGCGGCGCGAGATTCAGCGTCTGCGCCCCGCCGTTCTGCACAGCGGTCAGGCTGCCATCGCCAGCATTGACCGTGATCGCTTGAGGATTGATCGTAACGTTGATTGTGCCGCTATCGGTGACCCCACCGACCGTTGCGGTGTAGGTGAACGAGTCGGAGCCAACCTGGCCAGCGGCCGGGGTGTAGGTGACGACGCCGCCGTTGATCGACACGGTGCCGCGAGTCGGCTGGGTGCCGATGGCAAACGTCGGCGTGTCGCTGCTGCCGGTGACAGTGACCAGTGGACCCAAGTTGAGGTTTACCGGTGCACCGTTCTGCGTCGCCGTTAGCGTGCCATCGCCAGCGTCGACCGTGACTTCGGTCTCTTGCGCGATGTTGACGCTGATCGTGCCGGTCGAGGTGACCGAACCAACCGTGGCGGTGTAGGTGAAGGTTAAGGGTTCCGTGGTGACGTCGTCGGCCTCGGGCGTGAAGGTGACGACCGAACCATTGAGGGTTGCCGTGCCGCGAGCCGGTTGCGAGGTCAACGCGAAGGTGGGCGTTTCGTTGCTGCCGGTGACGGTGACCAAGCTGCTCAGGTCGAGCGTAGCCGGTGTGTTTTCAGTGGTATTGATGGTGCCATTTTCGGCGACAACCGTGACTTCCGTCGAATCGCCAATCGCGGTGATCAGTAGCAAACCGCTGCCGTCATTGGCGTTGGTCGGATCATTCTCTAGATCGATGCGGATTAAGTCGCTAGGAACTTCTTCCGGATTCCCATAGAACAGGTTGCGCGTCGCCTCGGTGTTGGGCGGATCCAGATACACCCGCAATTGCTCGACCTCTTGAACTATCCGGACCGGGATGCTGAAAGCATCGAAGGGGCGCGGCAGGTCGCCTGCACCCGTGTCGAGATACCCGTTGGCCAGGACCGGCCCGATACCGCCCACGTCCAAGAAGCCAGTCGCTTCTTCAAACTCACCTACTTGGAGGCCACCAAATCCATAGAACGGCTCACCATTGGGAAATTGGGAGGAAACCTTATAAGTGCGGCTGAAGAAATTCAGGTTAAAGGCAACCGCTTGCGAATTGATCTCACCCGTACTGGTTCGCGGGGCGAAGTCCGTCGTTGCCGTCGGAACTGTCAACGCTTTATTGGATGAATCGACGAAGTTCGTCTTAGCGATCAGATTTGGAATATTCTGGTCCGCGAGATCAAAATCATCAAAACGGATAATGTATTCGAACGGATCCGTCGCAGTAGCTTGCAGGGCGGTAACCGTTACATCGGTGTAGCCGAACTGCGCAAGGACATTTGCGATCTCTCTTGCTGGCGCATTTTGTGAAGCGGCAAAAACGTCAAAGTCCAGCGTCACCGTTTGGGCAGGATCTTCACCCTCGGGTACCTCGAGGTAGAAGGTAATCGTCCCACCATCGGCTTGACGCATTTCGGTGCCGATCTTCAGGATCTGGGTCTCGGTCAACACCGGCTCCAGGTAGCCCGGATTGTCGACCAAAATATCCGAGAAAATACCAAAGGCACCCAGGCGATCAAACGAGCTCCGCAGGTCGGTATACAGAACTTCCAAATGGAAGATCTCACCGACGCCCACGGTCAGTTCACGCGTTGCCGCATTGAAGGCGGAGGCCGAAAACGCCTCGTCCGCTTCCGTCCGCGGATTGATGTGCAGTTGCAACAGCTCACCAACTGCCTCACCCTTTGAGAGTCGGTTGATGACCTTCAACGCATCCAGCGGCGCCACCGTGTTGTCGCCCGAGACGTCGACAAAGTGTTCCAGCGTCCCGCGCTCGATCCCCTCAAGACTCGCATTTCCACCCGAGCGACCGAGGTGGTTGATCACCAACAGCGCGTCCAACGGTGTCACCTTCCAGTCACCGTTGACGTCTTCTGGGATGGTGTAGTTGTGCGCTGCGAGCACGTCGCCGGCGAGCAACTGACGCTGTTCGAGCGACTCGCTGCGGAGCGGACGACGGCGCGCCCCGCGAGGGGCATCGTTGGCCTGGGTTTTGACTTGTCGCCCGAAAAGTTTGACTAGCTGTTTCATCGCCTGTCCCAGGAGTTGAGCCACCGAGGTGGGAGAGTCTGTATCGTGAAATCGAATAACGAAAGGTGCAGAAAAACGGCTGACCGCCATACGGGTATTGCGCTTTCCCGAGTCATTCGACCTGGGGAAAACCGGTAGTCCGTCGCTAGAAACACTCGCTTGTGCGTCGATCAAGCAACGATTCGAAGCGGAATAGACTACCTATACTAACTAGCCTCTCTGCCTTATCAACGCGAAAGGCGGAGATTCTTTTCGAGCCCAACAAGGTGTGGGACTTTGGACAACCATCGGCATGGAATGGTTCCCCGAACTTAAAAAAATCCATAAGTAACGGTGGCGCCAGTACTACCGATTACGATACCCGGTTTCAGCCATTGCGGGACGAATCGACCGGTTCGGCTGCGGGTGACCCGCGCTCAGCCCACAAACCGGTGTGCGGTTCGCGCTTCTCCGGGGCGCACCACAGAGCGAATACCGCGTCCGCCGCGTCGCCCGGTAGCGGCGTCTGCTGGGCAGCCAGCGCCGCCTCGTCGAAGAAGCCTTCGGCGGCCGGCGGCTGTGAACGGATCCGCCGCGCCAGTTCGTTGATCACCTGCAGTGCGTCGAGCGGTGTGACAGCCCCATCATCATTGGTATCGACATACGAGCCGACTGACCCGGGATCACGCAGTACACGCGAGCCGTTGCGCGCGATGTCGTTGATCACCACCAACGCATCCAACGGCTCAAGCGTGGCGTTGCCGTTGACGTCGAAAGGGTCCTTGGGATTGGTCCAAGGGCTGCGCACCCGTTCAAAGGCGGCTGCCAGAGTGACATTTTCGCCGGCCACTAGCGTCACCGCTGGGTTGGCAACCACCGGCTGGTAAATCAGTCGATCTGCGGTGAGCTCGAGCGAATACTGACCTTGGGGCAGTCCACTGAAGCGGAAGATGCCATCGGCGTCGCTAGTCACCTGGGATTCAGCGCCATAGCGGAGGTGATCCAGGCCGATCTCCGACCAGGCATGTCCGAACGCAAGCACACTCGCGATCCGCCCGCTGGGATCGTGCACCCGCATGGTCGCAACTTCGCCGGCCTTCAGTCCTGCGGTGGTGGTGCGTGTTAGCAAATTGCCCTGAGCATCATAGGCCTCCAGCCGCCCATAACCTTCTTTTCCGCCCAAGCCGATTGCGTCGAGTTCCACGGTGCCGACCGATTGGTCGAAACGAACTTGCAATTGCTTGTCGGGAGCCCAGTTGTGACTCCAACTGCCCAGCTGAGTGTTGAAATAGCCGAGCGCCCGGTTTCCGGTCGATGCCGCTTCGTTGACCGCGCCGACCCGGCCATCCAAAACATGCCCCAGGGCAGTCAGTGTCACGCCCGCAGTTGTGGTTCCCGAACCTCTGCCGGTGAATGCATCAGGCTCGATGACGCCCTGTAGGAGCGGCAGGCCGTCGACGCGGGGGAGAGTCGCCGTGACTCCGGCGAGAGGTGTTTGGTCGGTGCCTGTTGGCTGATCACCGCTGCGCACAAAGGCCACACCGCCGAGAGTCGGGCCCGCCAACAGCGGCAGCGATCCGCTGCTGGTGTAGATCTCACTGGTCACTCCCACGCGGTCATCGATCGCCCGAATCTCGAGTTGGGAGTAGGGAGCGACGGCCAACTCAAACGCTACGGGAGCAGCCTGCTTACCGATATGGGCTGCGGTTTGCCAGGCGGCTCCATCGACGCGGTATTCGATGCGGTCGACCCGGTTGAGCGTGATGTCGTTCCGCGTGCCTGCGCTGTTTTGATTCGGCAGCGCGACCGCGGTGGCGAAGCCTGCGAAGCTAAACACCCCGGCGCTTGCATCGTAGACGCCCGTTCCCTCAAGGCTGAGTGGCACGTCGGCCAAGTCGAAGATGCCATCGCCGTCACTATCGCGCCAGCCGAGCATCGCGCGCGTGGACTCGGGAAGTTGAAAGGTCGTGTAAGACTCGTTCAGGCCACTGCCGGACCGCATGATGCTCGGCTGCTGCTCAAAGCCAGGCGTCGGATTGTTGGCGGCGTTGACGTTCTGCGCGTTGTAGTAGCCGCGGCGGTCGGTCCAGGAGCCAGCGCCGGCGTATTCATCGCGGGCCCAGAAGATATGCCCCATTTCGTGGGCGATCGTGCTCGCCGGACGAGTCGAGGGGACGATCATGTACAGGCCGCCGGGATAAGCAAACGCGACGTTAAACTCGCTCCCCGCGGCGAATTGCCCATCGTCGTCGTTGCTGGAGTTGACCAAAAAGATCGTGAACGCCCAGTCGGTTCCCAGTCGCAGCCGCGTCTCATGATTGAACTGCCGAACGGCCGCTTCGAGCGACCCCGCGCTCCCGAACCCCTGAGACTCGAGGAACGCCCCGACGTAGAGCGTGTGATCTTGGCTGCGGCGACTGATCGGTTCAAAACCGGTCGACACAGGCTGACGCGCAAACGTCTCGTCGATCACGAACTCCAGCGAGTGCACGGTGCCAAGCTGCTCCAGCGCCTGGGCCCACCAATTGACGCCGGTATGGACTTTATCGAGCGCTGCTTCGATCGCCTGTGGTGTCCAGTTCTCCGTATTGGCATCGATGCTGCCGTCGCTTTCAAACAGCACCGGCACCACTGCAACGCGACCAAGCAAAAACTCGCCTGTATCCAGCGGAGTGGCACCTAGCGGGATCGCGGCAAACAGGTGCCGTGGTTCCAGCGGCTCAAGAGCGATAGAGCGGCGACCTCGCGAGCGGGCAATGCGAGTGCGGCGATTGCCAGCGAATCTGGGCATGCGCGAAGCCCCGATGAATGGTGAAGGCGAGCGTGAGACTGGGAATAGGATCAGCGTTGGACGTTGCTGGGGCCCAAAACATTCCCTCAAAAATAAGTCGGACGCTGAGCGGCCGGCAATCCAGTCCCGGGGGTGAGCGCCGGTCAACTCGCCGCTAACCCGAAAAGTGGCGAAGCGGAAGTCCGAGGCCGGTCCCCGCGGGGACCGGCTCAAGACATTCCACTGCTGGTCTAGAAGCCTAGACCCAGTCCGGCGAACACGGCATCGACGGCGCTCTCGTCACCGCTGGTGCTCGATCGCTCATCAGCGAGGTCTTCGATCACGTCATCCAATGCGACCAGTTGAGGCGAATCGAAGATCGTCGGTCCGCTGACCCGGCTGGCGATCTGCACCGGCGCCTCCGCGGAGACGTCAACCGTCGGTTGTTCCGACTCGGCACTGGCCTCCGTCGCCACGGTGAGCGGCGACGCCAGCACTCCGTCGGCAACCGGAACGAATGCATCCTGCAGGCTCAGCGCCGCGGCTGCCAGTTCACCTTCCCCTTCGCTATTGCGCTGATTGCGGATCGCATTGATCACCAACAGAGCGTCGAGCGGTTCAACCGAGCCGCTGCCGTTGACGTCCGGCAGGTAGGTTTGGTTGACCAGGTCCGGCAGGAACGCTGGTGGCGGGTTGAGCGGAATCGCTCCGGTGCCACCGCCGCGGTTGTAAGCCGAGAGCAGGTTGATGATGTTGAGCGCATCCAGCGGTGTGACCGATCCGCTCTTGTTGACGTCCGCTGGGTTGAGCGGATTTTGGAACGGATTGGCCTGCACCAGGATGGGAATGTCCTCGACTTCGCCGCTCTCGGCGTCGCCGTTGGGGCCTAGTCCCGATACCTCGCTCAGCCGGAAGCGTCCCCAAGTTTGTCCTGCGGTGGTACCGGCCGGAACCATGATCGAGACCGTGTTCACGCCGACGCCCAACACCGGGAAGTTGCCCGGAGCGTTGGCCGACTTGTACCGTGTGACTTCGCTGGCCTCGAACTCGCCGTCTCGGTCCCAATCGATCCAGGCATCCACGTAGAACTGACGTGAGGCTGTTGCCCGTACGTCGATTGTGAACTGTGCCGGGAAACCTGCGGCCGCGGTACCGACCTGCGCCACACCGTCGTTCGAGGTGCCGCCGGGGATCACCGCGTCAGCATCGGGGGTGACCGTTGGGCCGAGCGACAACGTCGGGTCGACGCGGTGCCGTGGGCCGCCATCCTGTTGCAGGCTGTCATACGGAGCCGGAGCGTTGCCGTAGTCGTATCCACCACCGACGAACACCGTCAATTCGGTGCGGCCGGTGTCGCGGTTGCTTTGCAGGGCATTGCCGACGTTGTCGCGGATCACCGGTGAGGTGACGGCACCGACACCCGAGGCAGCGGCGACGCCATCGATGATGATGCGATTGCCGACGACCGAGTAGGAGACGCCTTCGAGGCCCGCCGCCGTAATCGCGTCGGCATAGATCTCCACGAGCTCGGCAGTTGTCACATCGATCGGCACAACAACGGGAACTGTTGCCCGGTCACCTGCGGAACCGAGTTGCACCAGCCCGGATTCGTTCAGGTCCAACGCGTAATTCGCATCGCCGCCCAGCACGACTCGGCCTTCGCCAGCGTTGACCGGATCGAGTCCCAAGCCGGCCCCGCCGATCGCCCTCACCAGGGCGCCAGCGATGTCGTCGAGCGTCGGATTGGCACCGACGACGACTGGGATGGCGTTGGGGGTGGTCGTGCCGTTGCCGAAGTCGAGCTCGAAGGTCCGAATCAGATTCGCACCGCGCTGAATGCGGAACACTTGGCCATCGACGACATCCGGCGAGACACCGCCGTCGACGCTCGGGATGCCAATTCCGAAGCCGACACTGGTGCCGATCTGGCCGCTGATGGTGAACACACTGGGGTCATTCACCAGCGAGCTCAGCGTCGTCAACGACGATGGTCCCAGCAGTTGCAAGCGATTGCCCGCAGCTACCGCGGTAACATTCAGAGCGGTGTCGTTGATCGCCGCTGCCAAGGCCGCTGCGATCTGAGCTGGGGTGGAGGTTGCCACCAGCGGCACCGCGATGGAGTCGCCACGGACGTTGCCATCGGTATCGAGTTCGAAGCTCAACTCGAAATCGCCGTCAAAGACGGTGATCCCTTGTCCGTCAAATGCTCCGAACGTCGGCTGCAGGTTGATCTGAGCCGTGATCCCGGTTTCGACTTCCAGTCGCGCCGAGGCTCCGGACGAAGTCAGCAGCGTGGTGATGCCACCGTCGGTCAGTGGTGCACTCGCATCCAGTCGCAGGACCGAATCGGTCGTGTCGAGCAAGCGGATCACATAGACCGAGTTGTCTTCCCAGATACCGGCGATCGGGGTCAGGCGAATGACATTGTTGGCAGCGTCGTAGCCGAAGCGGTAGTCGCGGCCTTCGACCAGCGGAACACCGTCTTTAGTCAGCAACACGCTGTCGGAGTTGACGCTGGGGTCGAAGATCCCGGAGCCTGGAGTCGCATCGACCGGGGCAATACCGTCGATCAACTGGATGTCGAACGAGTCATAGATGCTACCCGTGGTCGTTTCGGTCTGACCGGAACTTACACCCAGTTGCGGGGCGCGAGGCGAGATCAGAATCGCACGTGGGCCATCCTGGTCGGCTCGTTCCACTGCACCACGGTCTTTGAAGACCTGTTCGCCAATCCCGCCCGGTGCTTGGACCGTGGGATCGTCGACCCGCAGTTGACCGTTGACGTCCAGCCGCGGAGCGAAGATGGGCGAGGGCGGCAAACCGATCGCGTTCTTCACCGTTACCAACGACGGGCGGTCTTCGAGCGAATCGATCGAGCTGTCGATGATCGGCACGCCGGCCCGCGGTGCGAACGACTCGTGGGCCGCGTCGACAAACAGATCCAGCGATGGTGAAAGCACCTGGCTGAACAGCCCCAGCGGATTCGACTGCGGGTTCGATGCGTTGGTTTCGTTGCGGTAATACGTGGTTCCGCCGACAACGGCCTGAGCACTCGACTGGTCGATCTGCAGACCGGTTTCGTTGTTGGCCAACACGTTGTTGAGCAACGTCGGCGAGGAGTTCTGGCTGACGACGATGCCTTCGCCACCGGGGACGTAGCTGTCCATCGGAGCGGTCGACAGAGCGCCGACGGCGTCGATGTCCGCTCCCACGGCTCCGCTGCTCAGCGTGCCCTGACGCAGGTCGGTCAACCGCACGTAGCTGAAGCGATCCTGGGCTCCGAAGCCGAACGCATCCAGGTCGACGGTGTTGTCCACGCCGCCGACAACGCCGACGTTGAAGAACGTGACACCGTCACGGCTCACCTGCACGCGAACCGATTCGATTTCGCCGGTTTCGAACAGGATCAAGTCGGGGCGCGCATCGCCGCTACCGGTCAGGTAATTGTCGGTGAACGCCAGAGTCAGCACGCCGCCACTGCCCAGCGATACGGTTGTTTGGCCGTCGCTCGGCTCGTTCGGAGGCCCAACGTAATCCGGTGCGCCGATGGCTCGGGCCGGGTTGTTAAAGCCTGCACTGACACCGGTACCGGCGACGAAGCTGACCACGGAATCGGCAAACGAGATGTCACCGCCAGGGAACTGCACGCCACCGAACTCTGCCGGTTCTGCTGGAGTTCCGGGAATGATCGTGCCGCCGACGATGGTGTTGTTGAGGATCCGGTCGAAGGCAACGGGATTGGCCAGCGAAGTGCCGTTTTCCAGGCCCGTGATCCGAATGCCCGCATTGGAGTTGTGTGCAATCACATTGCTCTGCACGACCACGCCGGGAATCAGGTTCTGGGTGTTCAGTTCCACCAGATTCCGCGGGTACGACACCACGGTCGGTGACGTTTCCGCCGGATCGGCACCAGGTACCGCGATTTGGGCTTCGCGAGTGATCTCGATGCCGGCATCAGCGTTGTACGAGAACCGGCTGTTCTCGATGATGATCACGCCCTGACCGCTGCGGTCACGGCTCTTGTCCCCACGCAGCGTCGATTCACGGACGTCCGCCAGCACACCGCTGGAGTTGAGCACTCTGACCTCACCGAACAGGTTCAGGCGGGCATTGCCCAGCGTGTCGATGCCGTCGGTAGGTACCGCCGTCACATCGATCAGCGAGCGGACTTGCGGGCTGTTGATCGCCTGAGCGATTGCGCTGGCGACTTCGGCACTGCCGTCGCTGCCGGCCGGCAGCGAAGCGGGATTGACCAGCGGCACACGAACGCGACCCGGGGCGACCCCGTTGCTGTTGCCGTTGGCGTCCAGCAGGTCCATTTCGAACGTGATCGTCGATACCCCATCGGTCAACCGGAAAGTGGCTCCGTCGACGATTTGGCCAGCCGGCAGGGCGGTGATTACCGGACCTGTCGCCAAGCGATCATTGGTGTCAAAGCTGCGGAAAGCGAAGCCGCTGAGGCTGTGGATGTACTCGCTGCCATCGCGGATTTCGAGCTGGTAGGATCCCGAAGTGGGCTGCGAAGGCGTGCCCGCGGGAGCCAAGGGGTCAGCGACGAAATCGGTGGCATTGGTTGCGTTGAACGCCATCTCACCGCGTTCGGCAAAGCCGATGATGAAGTCGTCGACGTAGACGCCTTCAAAATTGTTTGCCCGAGTGCGTTGGACGCCGTTGTCTCCAAACTGGTCGCTGGAGCGGATACCGCTGACTCCGAACGGACCAGCATCGTCGATCGTCAGCCCGGTCAAGGAAACCTCGTTCGCATAGACCGGATAGACCGAGGTCACACCGCCGCTGAAGCGACCGGCGACCGCTCGCTGAATGGCCTGCGAAACCTCGGCGGCGGACATCGAAGCATCGAGCAGCACCGGGATTCCCGCAGTGCCTGGCGTGCCACTGACGGCCACCAGCGCGTCGCTGCCTGCGGCTGCACTGATTCCACCGGTCAACTGCAGTCGGGGGCCGTTCTGGATCACTCGCAAATCGGCCGTGACTTCAATCGAGGCGGTGTATGCCCCGATGATGCCCGCATCACCGGAACCCGCAACGCCTGGGTTGTAGTTGTCATTGGCCCCGCTGCTCAGGCCGATCACGACCGTTTGCGCGGTTTCCGCGGTGTAATCCAGCGCGAGCGAGCCTTCGGCGAGCGTGCGGCCGTTGAGATCGAACACACGGATATTGCTCGGGAACGAAGTGCCTTGGGCCGCCATCGTGACCCGCAGCGACGCTCCGGCAGGCAGATCGATCCGGTACAAATCGACATCCTGGGCGGTCTGCAGTTGACCGCTGCCGGAGAACACCGTGTTGCCATTGACGGCCGGCAAACGGGTCGCCGTGATCAGTTCGTCGTTGGTTTCACCGCTAAAGTCGAATGGGACTTGGGTGGTCGCCGAACCGTTGAGTTCGATGGCCTCTGCCAAACGCGTCGCGATGGTTTCCGCGGTCAGCGTGCTCAGCGGGCCATCACCGGTCCGCAGCAGCGGGACATCGACTTCATCCGCCGCGACGTTCCGCGTGCCGTCATTGAGCACATACGTCGTGCCGCCGACCGAGACCGTGACACGGCGAGTCGGATCGGTCGCCGCCTGAGCGTAGTAGCTAGCGATCGTCGAACCGGCGGGAACCGTCAACGTTGGGCCCAAGTCGATCTCGAACGTCTCGCCGCCAACGACGAACTGAGCACCGTCGACCAGCGAGGCAGCCGGAACCGCTCGCAGGCCTAGCGAACCGTCGCCAAAGGCGCCTCCGGTGCTGAACTCGATCCGCAGCCGCAGATTGTCTTGACCCGCGAAATCGGACAGCGAAACACGGGCTTGCCGCCAGCTATCGGTGTTGTCGAACAGCGGCTGCACAGCAACGGTCACATCGTCGTCGTAAGTCGACGACAACCGCGACGACAACGTCGGATCATCGAACTCGTCGTTGAAGCCAGGAACTCCGTTGCGAGCCTCGTTGTTGGTGGCCAACAAGTGCTCAACACCGTTGGCGTCGATCACATACACCCGGAACGCGTCCTGGTCGCGACCATAGGTGCCGGTATCGTCGGTCTCGATCAAGCCATCGACGCCGTCGGTTGCCAAGAAGTAGTTGAAGTACAGCATCGGCAGGTCGCTCGCGGAGTAACCAGCCAGGCTGAACGAATTGCTCTGCAGGGCGCCCTTGGCGCCACCGGGGAAGTTGTAGGTTCCCTCAACGTTTTGACCGTCCTGCCGAGGATCAAACGGACTCTGCGGAGTACCAACCGCCGGGAACCGTGGGTCGGCGGGTTCGGCACCGAAGTAGAAGCTCGTTCCACCGGTCACGCGGGAGGGCGTATCGGAGACATCGTTGTAGGCCACGCCGATGCCGTGGCCTTCATCGTTGGCGCGTCGCTGAGTGGTGTGCCAAAGGTTCATGTCGAGCGTGCTGAACTCGATCCCGCGAGCTCCGGGGCCGATGCTGATGCTCGTCGCACCGCCAGCGAATACCGGTTGCAGGCGGCCCAACACATCGAACGCGTACACGTCGCCCGACGCCGTGGTGCCGAACAGCAGCGGATTGCCAGACTGGTCGAGCAGCCCTGGGATGTTCGTCGGTCCGGTCGTCAAACCGGTGAAGTTCAGTCCCAGCAGGTCGGTCGAGGTCGAAATATAGGTGCCGATCTGGCCTTCGACGTGCGCCGTGGGGTTGGCGACGGCATACAGGCCGCCGCGGTCGGAGACGGCGTACAGCGTGTTGCCGACCATCGAAATGCCGGTGATCGAACCTCCTGGCGGGACGCCGGCGACGGTGAAGGCTGGCGAGACCGACGAGTTGCCCGCGTTGAGCACCGCGTTTTCGAACACCAGCGTCGCGCCGTTGGCGGTGACGCGGATGCCGGCGGCTTGCAATGTCGGGTTGGTGTTGACGATTTGCGAAATGCGAATCGCAATCGCTTCGGCAGTGTCGCTAACCAGGAACCGCACGGCGGTCGATCCGCTGCTGACACCCGACTGGCCAACTTGCTGAGCCACGCCGAGGGCTGCCAGGTTGCTGATGTTGGTCGCCGTCACATTGCGGAAGTTGACGCGATTGCCCGCGACCGCTCCGCCGGTGGCTTCCGCGACCGCTTGTGCCAGTTCGTGGGAGGTGAAGTTTTCCCGGACGGGAATTACCACCACATTCGGATCGTTGGAGCCGAACGAGCCGGAGAGCGAAAGTCCCGAGCCGCCCAAGACCGGCGCAGTCGTGGTCGAATCACCGGTCAGGTCCACGCGTCCCTGGCCGGGAGTGGCGTATCCGCGGGTTCCGAATCCAGCGGCATTGATCGCGCTAGCCAGGGCGCTGGCCAACTGTTGGCTGGATTGTCCAGGCGTGAAGTCCACGCTGATCGCTCCGGCATTGGACAGCGAGCCGTTCGAATTGAACTCGAACAGCCGGGTTTGCCCCTGGCTATCAACGATACGAACGTTGGCTCCATCGACGACCTGAGCGGCATCGATCACGATCACTGGACCGGTTTCCAGTTCATAAGTCGTGGTCGTGGCACCCGCGGTCAGCGAGAAACGGACCGGTTGGCCACCGAGCGTCTCACGAGCGAATACTCCATTGGCCGGATCAGTGTTGAACTGCAAAATCGGGCCGGCATCCAGTTCCAGGCGGAACTGTTGAGCCCCGCTTTGCAGCGTGAAGAAGCTGCCATCCTGCAGACGCGAAACCGTCGTGCCGTTGGGCTGCACCGTGGTGGCGGCGGGCACAACGAGCTGATTGCTGGTCTGTGGCCGCGGTGTGCCGTCGGGGTTCGTGCCGACCCCGGTTTCGATATACCCACGTTCGCGGATTTGTGTACCGGCACCATTGGCGCGTTCGTCGACCTGCACGCCGTTGATCGTCACGGTACCGCGGTTCGGCACACCCGGAGCGTTGATGAACTGACCGGTCTGCGGCGAGAAGCCGTACAGAATGTTCTGGTAGTAATCGTTCCGCTGGCCTGCACCGATGTCACGATTGATCGGCCGATTGCCGATCGCGAAACCGAGGTTGTTGTCATAGAACGTCGTGCCCAGCACCGAGAACCCGTCGTTGCTATCGACGACCACATACTGGTCGAACGGCAGGTTCTGCGGGTTCGGGTTGACCTCGGCGTGGAACGTCTGCAAGCCGGTGGTGCCGATGTTGGTCAGCGCGCCGGTCGAGGAGTCGATGCGGAAGTAGGCATACGAGTCGTCAAAGTCGCCGGCCGCGATCGAGCCCGGCATGCTGAAGCCGAACAGTTCCCCGTTGGCCCGGAAGGCGAGGTCCTGGAACGAAATGTCCAGGTCGCCGATCTTGCCGTAGTCGCGACCCGTGAACGGGTTGGCGATATCCACCGAATTGCCGCTGATGGAGTACAGCACCAGATCGTTGAGCGTGAACGGCACCGCAGCGGTCGCTGGATCGAACAGTGTCGGGACGACTGGCGCGTCGTAGGTGCTCCGCTCGACGCCGCCGATGCGGTCTTCCGCGATCCGCCGAATCGAATCGATCGGCTCCAACCGCAGCAGCGGATTGGTCGGGTTGGCGACGCCGAACTGGTCCATCTGGACCGGGATCTGGCTCTGATTGGAAATCGCGACGAAGTATTCGCCTTCGGGCAACTCCGCGACGCCGATGAACGGATCGCGAGCGCCGGCTGAACCGCGGCTGAGGTCTTGATTGTCCGCACCGCTTAAGCCGGTCGGCTGATCGTCTGCGATGTTGCTGTCGGTACCGATCAGGACCAGTTGCCCGGCCGAATTGAAGACGTAGATCGCCAAGTCGCCACGAGCAAACCCGTCGGCGTAGTCGATGTCGAAGATCGTGGCGAAGAACATCTCCGCATCGTCGCGGGTGAGCCGTTGATAACCGATATCGAAGCGGTACCAGTCGACATCCGTGGCGCCGCTGATGATGCCGCCGACGGTCTTGGACAGCCGGTTGCTGCTCAGCGGACCAGACCGCTGGTCGTTGTTGAGGCTGGCTTCGAACAGGCCGAGCGTCTGAGCGTTGGCGAAGCTGTTGTTGTCGCTCGAGACTTCGTAGTTGTCGCCGATCAACGGCCCGTTGATCGGTCCGCCGACGACCTGCACACCCTTATTCGCGTAGCGCACGTCGGCGTGCCGGATCTGAGTGCCCGCCGTTTCATCGGCTTCACGCAGGCGGATCTGCAATTGGTAGCTGCCCGAGCTGCGTCCGCTGCGGACCAATTCCGGTTCCAGCAATGACGAGCGGTCGCCGCCCACAACGTTGCTGCTGCGAACGCGAACGTGGTACAGGTTGCGCTGGCCGGGTTGCCCCGGCAGAATCACACGCATTCCCGGATCGTTCGGATTGACCGAGAAATCGTCTTGATAGTCGCTGTCCGGAGACCCGGCGGCAACCGGCAATACATTCAGCGACCGCGCGTTGCTCGGATCGAACGATGAACCAGGAGCCAGCAGCCGCTGCATTTGCCCCTGCGATTCACGCAGTGAACTGTCGGACAAGACGAGCGTCATGCCGTTGGCATCGACGAGTTCCAAGACCGTATCGAGCCCAAGGTTGGTGCGATCGATATCGAGCCACACCTGCGTGCCGGCTTCGGCGATGAACGAGTACACGTCGACATCGTCGTTGGTCAGGATCTGTCCCGGGACGATGAAGCCCAAGCGGCGATTCTCATCGCCGGCGCTCTCGTTCGGCGCCAGCTCGCCGAGGAACTGCGATTGGCTCGGTACGGCGTTGGAATCAAACCGCGAGTTGCCGCTCGATTCGTGCTCGCCGACGATCAGCACGTTGCGATCATGGGCGGCTTCGCGAATCATGATCCCGTTCCACGAGCCCGCCAGGTTGCGCCGAGCTGCCGGATCGGTGTAAATCAGCTCCAGCGACCTGCTCACCCGCGCGGTGTTGGCAGCACCGTTGAGATTCCACGCATGAGCTGTGCTGACGTGCTGCGGACCGTAGATCGTTCCGAGGGCGGCGTCGTTCAGCCGCGGCAGACTGGCAAGGTCGATCACGCCGGGGACCGAGAAAGTCTGGGTTGCTGCCAGAATGCTTGCAGACAGGTCCTCGTACGAATCGGCTGCCCAACCGACATAGGCCGCGTTGGTCTGCGTGACGCCGTCATTGAAGTAAGAACCGCTGTGCGCGAATCCGACGCGTTTCGTACGGTCCAGTGTGAGCACACGGAAGTCCTCTTCTCCCGGCGTTCCGGTAACGTAGAGGATGTCATCGGTGGCATTCTCGATGTCGGCATCGAGGAAACTGATCACCCGAATGTCGCCGAGGATGGCGCCATCGGCCGCGTTGAAGTCCAAGGTGGAGCGAAGGATCGGGATGCCGTCTTCGAAATAACTCGTCGCGACCCATTCCACCTGGCCGTTGGGCCCGTCGAACGTGCCGCGGCTTTCGACGACATCATTCCCGATGAGCGTGGGCTGCTGGGAAATG
>CALELC010000471.1 GCA_937904535.1 uncultured Planctomycetaceae bacterium | reverse complement strand
CGCATCACGCGCGATTTAGATCAGGTGGACTAGGCGGTACGGCAGCCGCAATTGTGTTTGTCCGGTTGCTGGCGACGCAACGTGGTTGCCAAATTGGTCTCACTGTTGACGGGGCGTAGCAGTGAGCGGGACGGCTGGCCGATACCTCGCGAACCAGATGCAGCGATACCAGAGCACCGTCGCGATCAAGATCAGCACGCTGAAGCCGCCGTACACAACCATGGCCCCGGCACCGCCAAGTTGCCAGACCACGGAGCCATTCGCAGCGGTCGCAGCGGCTTGTCGGGTCAGCGCACCATAGGTTGCGTAGCCGGCCATCGAGAGGATCACGGTCGTCGACAGCATGCCCAGTAAGGTTTGTCGGTGGGTTGCGATGCGCAGGTAGCGGCGTCGCTCGGTGTCGCTGATCGTGTGGTTCGTCTGTTGAAGGTGTTTGTGGGTCGAATTGGCAATCTGCTGTGCCCGCCGCGTCCAGAGGTAAGCTCCGGTGGGCATTAACAAGCTCAGCAGCAGCCCAAAACCGAACCACAGAAGCTTCGACGTCAGGCCGGCAAAATCGCCGAAATGCAGCGGATCAGCCATCTCGATCCAGCGACGGTAAGGATTCAATTGCTCGGCGCGCTGGTGGATCAGCGGCTGGCCGAGGTACGGGTCGACCAGCACCATGTTGGCGCGATCACGCACCAGCCACGCGGAGGCTTGGCCGTCGATTCGCACGGCGGCGGCCCGGCCTGAGGGAAACCAGATCGTCCCGACTTCAAACTCGGGTATCGCCTGTTGGGCCACGCGCACCCAATCGTCCACGGGGAGGCGTTGAGCCGGACGATCGGCAGCGGGGATGCTGCTCTGAGGAAGTTTCGGCAGGCGCTCTGCCTTGAGGTTCCAACTCAGCGGAATCTCGACGAAATACCACAGCCCGGTGACGGATAGGAGCACCGAAAACAGCAGCGTCCAGACTCCGGCCATGCGGTGTAAGTCCGACCACATCATCCGGCCGCCTTGCTGCCATCGCAGGGTGAATAGCTTGGCCCACCACCGCTTATAGAATGCCAATCCCGTGGCCGAGGCGGCGAGCAAAGCCAGGCCAAAGCTCGCAACCAACCAGATGCCCCACCAGGCGGACCAGAAGAAGCGGCGGTGAAAGTCGCGAAAGAACCGCTGGGTGTTGAACCAGGGGCCCTCGCCCTGCACCTTGGCCGTGTACGGATCAACGTAAATGCGGCGATTGCCACCACCGAGTCCGCCCACCCAGAACTCGCAGGCAAACCGCGGTCCCTTGGGGGCCCAAGCCGAACGGATCTTGGCCTCCGGATAAGCGGCTTGCACGGCAGCGTGCATCTGCCCATAGCTTGCCCGGGTTTCTTGTGGGGTAACACGGAGTGCCGGATTCAGCAGCCAATCGATTTCATGGCTGATGACGGCAAAGGTGCCGGACAGGCAGATCACGAACAGGGCCAGTCCAAAGTTCAGTCCCAGCCAGCCGTGGACCGTGTACACCGACTTTTTCCATGCCATGCTCTCTTCCCGCCCCTGAAGCTGCTTGCGCCATTCCCAGTAAGCACGGCCCGTGACGCAATTCGCTCGCTACCGCTTTTGCATTATTGAGAACGATTTTCAATAGCCTGCTATCCTAGCGGCAGCAGCCCCGCCCGCAACGCATCGACGAGAACTTTTCCAGCGCCGGAGTGTTCGGCGGTCGTGAGCGTCGCGACAGCCAGGACGAGTTTGCCGTCGGTCTTTTTTTTTCGTAGCGACCGCAGGACTTCGCAAGCGAAACTTGCGCTCGGGTAGGCAAGCAATGCTGCGGTCGTTGCCTGCGCCAGCAACACTCGGCAGCAGCACGCACTTGAAACGAAAAAACCTCGGAAGGCGAGGTGCTTGATCACCCTGCGATCCGAGGTTTTCGATGCGAAAGATAGTGGAGGTGAACGGACTTGAACCGATGACCCTCTGCTTGCAAAGCAGATGCTCTCC
>CALELC010000470.1 GCA_937904535.1 uncultured Planctomycetaceae bacterium | reverse complement strand
ACAGCCCTCGGTCGGTGATTCGTAGGTGGTCTGGAGGGATCGCCCTTAGCCGCTTCTGATTCGGATATCTCTCCGCGCCTTTGTGTCTCTGTGAGGGACCTCGGCCGGCTTTCGTTCGCGGAATCGCAGCGATCGGGGGTCATAGCTGGCCGTTGATGGTGCGGGTAATGCCCAGCTTCATGAGCTCGGCGCCGAAGTTCAGTAAATAGCCAAGTTTCAAATCAGTTAGCTTCAAGTAGGTTAGCAATTGCTTTTTGTGGACCGGATGAATGGTTTCGACTGATTTGAGTTCAATGATTACCTTGCCTTCAACAATCAGATCGGCGCGAAATCCTTCGTCAAACGATAGGTCCTTATAAACAATTGGGATCGGCACCTGACGAGCGACGAGCAACCCATGCTGGTGAAGATTGTGCTCCATTACCGTTTCGTAAACGGATTCCAGCAATCCCGGGCCCAGCGTTTGATGAATTTTGACCGCTGCATCAACGATAATGGTTCCGATTTCGTTTTCGGTCGGCATCGGATGAAGCCTTTCACAGAAGCCGGGACGCAGAGGAGGATTCAGGAGAATCGCTGACGTGCAGTGCTCCGAGCGAACCGGAGGTCTTATTGCCTTTACAGAGGCAACCGTTCGTCGATTCGGCAAATTAGCAATCAGCACCTGTTATTGATATGATACTGCCGAGGGCTTTACCGCTGTGAACGTGAGGTAACCACAAGGTGGCCAATCGGTAGGCTTTTAGCCATGTCTTGGGTGGCCAGCTGATCGGCAATATCAAGACTGGGCCCAGTAGAGTGGCGTCCGCTTTGATTGGTATCAAGCGGGCGAGCCGTTAGTGATCGCGTTTAGCTGAGTTCGTCGAGAATTTCTGCCAGGGCGGTGGCGGCTTGGGCGATGTCGCTGGCGGTGGTGGTGTGGCCGGCACTGAGCCGCAAGGTGCCGTGGGGAGCGGTGCCGATGGCATCGTGAATCAGCGCGGCGCAGTGCAAGCCGGAGCGGACCTCGATCCCGAACTCGGTATCTAATAGCGTGGCAGCGAGACCCACCTCAAGCTGCTCGAAGGTCAGACTGGCGATCGGCAGCTGAGCGCCGACGATCGCGCGGGTGCCGGGCAGAGCGTTCAGCGCGCGCCGGAGTTCGCCGGCAAGTTCGCCGCAGCGCCGCTCGCGCTCTTCCGCCGGTTCTTCGGCGAGAGCTTCCAGCCCCGCGTCCCAGCCGGCGAGAGCGGTGACGTTCAGATTGCCAGCTTCCAGCATCCCCGGCATGGTGGCTGGCATCTCAAGCGATTGTGAACTGGAGCCGGTGCCGCCAAAGATGGTTGGTCGCAGCCGGGGCTGCGCTTTAGGCGACACATAGAGCATGCCGGTACCGAGTGGTCCGCAGGCGCCTTTGTGCCCCGGTGCGGCCAGCAGATCGATGCCGAGCGCCTGCACGTCGAGGCTCAAGTAGCCGAGCGTCTGCGCGGCATCGCACAGCAGCAGCGTCTCAGTAGCTTGTAATTGTTGGCCGATCGCAGCGACGTCTTGTACCGCGCCGGTGACGTTCGATCCGTGACTGATCGCGACCAACCGGGTCTGCGGCGTAACGCTGGCCAGCACTTCGGCCGGGTCGACTTGGCCGCTGGCGTCGCAGCCGACGATGTCCAACCGCACGCCACGTTCGCGGCTGAGCCACTGCAGCGGGCGAAGCACGCTGTTGTGCTCGGTGACCGTCGTGACGCCGTGGTCGCCGGCCGAGATTACTCCGCCGATGGCGGCATTCAGAGCGGTGGTGCCGTTGGAGAAAAAGGCGATTCGCTGCGGTTGGTCGGCACCGATCAGCCGCGCCAGCCGCCGCCGGCACGAAGCGATCACTTCATCGGCGATGGCTGCGCTGCGATAGCCGCCGCGCCCCGCTGAGGCGCCGGTGGAGCGGGCGAAGCGATCCATCGCCTGATAGACACGCTCGGGCTTCGGCCAGCCGGTCGCAGCGTGATCGAGGTACACGCGTGGTGATTCGCTGGAGCTCATCGATGTCGCCTCACGTTGGATGGACCCATTGGTGCACGCCATCGGCGAAGTGTTCCTGCTTCCAGATCGCCACGTCGGCCTTGATGCGGTCCATCAGCCACGGCAGCGCCGCCAGTGCCCCGACGCGGTGAGCCGAGCAGCAGCCGATCACGATACTCGCTTCGCCCACGGGCACGACGCCCAGTCGGTGCACGATCGCGATGGCCCGCAGTTCGAACTCCATGGCCGCTTGCTGGGCCAGTTGCCGCAGCTGCTTCGTCGCCATTGGGGCAAACGCTTCGTACGCCAGTTGCACGGTTTGACGATCGCCGGTCATCCGCCGCGTGACGCCTTCGAACCAGGCGTGAGCTCCGGTGTCGACATCGCGGAGCCAAACCCGCAGCCGCGGCAGATCGATTGCCTGATCGGTCAGTTCGATATGAATCCGCGGCTGGGCTGCGGGGACGCGTGCGGTCATCGTGCTGCTCACCCGCCGCTGACCGGAGGGATCAGCGCGAGTTCGGCGCCAGCGGGAACCGAAAAACTGGGGCCGACAAACGTCTGATCGACGGCTAAGCGACAGGCGGGCAGCAATTCTGCCAGCGCCGGCACCTGTTGGCCGATCGCCGCCAGCACGTCGTCAGCGGTCGCCGCTGGTGGCAAATCGACAGCGATCGTCCGGGCCGCGGCCAGTTCCGCAGCGGCGGCAAACAGCAAAACCTCGCGCGGCATCAGCGATAATCCGACGGGCGTTTGCCCTTGATGTAGCTGCCGAAGCCAAACG
Source organism: uncultured Planctomycetaceae bacterium (assembly GCA_937904535.1). GTDB lineage: Bacteria > Planctomycetota > Planctomycetia > Pirellulales > Pirellulaceae > UBA6163. The sequence goes on along the minus strand of CALELC010000470.1, from coordinate 7,866 downwards.
GGCTCGGCTTGAAGTCACCCACAAACGCGATCTCGAGTTCGGGAGTGATGGCATCTTCCAGACCCAAGGTCCAGTAGGTGGCATTGATAATCATTCGCCGCACGCCGGTGCTGACGAAATCGGTCGCTGCTCCCATTGTGGTGGTAAAGACGCGTGCGTCTTTGTAGGTCCGCGTCCAAGCGATCGGCATCATTGGGTTGTTGCGTGAGTCTTCGACGACGTCATCATCGGGCTTCATGCCCGTCAGGATTGCTCCGTTGAAGATCACGTGGCTGCCTTCCAGCGGCAGACGTACGCGGTAAACGTCGCTCGGCCCCCAAACTTCACCGGCTTGGATGCCGCGAGCAATCGGATGCTCCGCGTCAGCGACGATCCCACGCGTGCTTTCGACGTTGTGTTTGCCGTGGTGAGCAATCCAGGTTTCGCCCAGCACCTGCCGACCAAAACCTTGCTTGTAATCATCGCCTTGGTACTGCCAGCTGTAGCGGCCGTAGGTGGCGGAACCAGGATCGTTGAAAGCGTGCGTGGCGGTCCGCAGGCCGATGATCGGATTGCCGCCTTCGATGTACTCGACCAAGTGCTTCATCTGCTCGTCCGGCAGAGTGCGAAAGCGAGTCGCAATGATCATCAGGTCAGCCCCAGCCAGCCGGTGCAGACCAGGGATATTATCGGGGCGGTCGGGTTTGATCTCACCCGATTCAGGATCGATCGCGAACAGCACTGTGCAATCCATGCCGTGATGTGTGGAGAGCATCTTGGCCAGTTGCGGCATCAGCTCTTCGCTGCGGTATTCCTCATCGCCAGAGATCAGCACCACGCGTTTGCCCGCTCCCGGGCCACCTTGGCCTTTGAACTCCAACCACAAATCGTCCTGGCCATAAGCGAGCGGGGAAAGGGTGGCAACAGCGAGCAGCAGCAGAAAAGTACGCATGGCGAATCGCAGCAAGCGGGGTGGGACGAAAGCGGGGTGCGGGCGAGTGCCGCAGGGCAACTGTCAGTTTGGTCACAGCCCTGCGGCCAAGCAAGCACCGGCGAAAATTCGCTGGTGCCAAGATCCCGCCGCTCAGTTGCCAGCGATCGCTAAATGTTCGAGTGCCGGGCGCCGGGTGTAACGCACTTCACCGTTGACGATTGTGTAAATCACGCGGCCGCGGACTTGTTCGCCATCGTGCGGGCTGCTTTGGCAATTCGACAGGAAGGCTTCGGCGTTCACGGTCCAGACTTCATCCGGATCGATGATCGTCACATCGGCCGGGGAGCCGATGGCCAGCGAGCCCCCTTCAATGCCGGCGATTGTGGCTGGCGCGGTCGACATCCGTTCGATCGCCGTCGACCACGACATCAGTCCGCTATGCACCAGCCGGGTCGAGACAACAGCGAGGCTGGTCTCCAGCGTGGAGGCGCCGAATGGAGCTTGGTCGAAGTCATTCATCTTCTTTTCGCGAGAGCGCGGCATGTGGCCGCTCTGGATCGCGTCGATGGTGCCATCGGCCACGGCCTGGCAGAGCATTTCGACGTGCCGAGCGCTCCGCAGCGGCGGGTGAACCTTGAAGCGCGAGTCGAAACTCCGCAGCATTTCGTCGGTCTGCCACAGGTTCTGCGGACAGACCGAAGCGGTGACGCGAATCCCGCGCGACTTCACGCGGCGGATCAAGTCGACACTGCCCATCGTGCTGACCGGACCGACGTGCAGCCGCCCGCCCGTGGCTTCAGCCAGACGGACGTCGCGTGCGACCGCCAGATCCTCGGCCTCGGTCGGCAGGCCCGCTAGGCCGAGCACCAGCGACACACAACCTTCGTGCATCACGCCGCGGTTGACCAAGTCGGGATCGACTGGCCGGTCAAAGATCGGAATATCAAACATCCGGCAATAGTCGAGTGCGCTCTTGATCAGAGCGCTGTTGCCGGTGGGGCGCGGCGAGTCGCTGAACGCCACCGCACCGGCTTCGGCGAGCAAGCCCAACTGCGCCATCTGTTCGCCGCGGCGACCTTCGCTCACACAGGCGACGACGTGCAGTCGAGGTCCGGCAGAGGCTTGAGCGATACGGCGGACGAGTTCGACGCCAGCCGGCGTATCGATCGGTGGGTCGGTGTTGGCCAAGCAGAGCACGGAAGTGTAGCCGCCAGCGACCGCCGCTGCGCCACCGCTTTGAATCGTTTCGTCTTCTTCGCGGCCCGGCTCACGGAACTCGGCTCCTAAGTCCACTAAGCCCGGCGCGACGATGCAGCCAGCCGCGTCGATGCGATGGCAATACGGCGGGCGGGTCGATCGCTTCCACGCGGCCACGCCGCAGCAGCAGCCGGGCTGGGCGGTCGACGTGTTGAGACGGATCGATCAGCCGTCCGTTTTCGATCAGGATCGGTGTTGGCTCACTCATGGTTGCGATTGGTTCCCTGTTCCGCGCCTGCTAATAGCCACAGCGCCGCCATCCGCACGGCGATCCCGTTGGTGACCTGTTCGAGAATCACTGAATGCGGTCCATCGGCGACCTCGGGGGTGATTTCGACGCCGCGATTGATTGGCCCGGGGGCCATGATCAGGATGTCGCTCTTGCAGCGCCGCATCCGCTGGCCATTCATCGCGTAGCGGTTCGCATATTCGTGGACGCTCGGAAACGGCCGCGACTGGAACCGCTCGAACTGGATCCGCAACAGGTTCAGCACATCGCAGCGACCGAGGATCTCGTCCAGGCTATGAGCGACTTCAAAACCGAGTTCGGTCCAGCGTGGGCTGACCAGCGTTGCTGGGCCGCAGACGATCACGTGCGCCCCGAGTTTGCGCAGCCCCCACATGTTGCTTCGTGCGGTGCGGCTGTGAGCGATATCGCCGACGAGCGCCACCGTCAGCCCGGCGATCGAACCGCGGTGCTGGCGAATGGTCAGCATGTCGAGCAGCCCTTGGGTCGGGTGCTCGTGGGCGCCGTCACCTGCGCTGAGCACGCTGCACTCCAGTTCGCGAGCGAGCAAGTGGGGCGTGCCAGGCGTGCTGTGCCGCGTCACAACCCAGTCGACGCCCATCGCCTGAATCGTCTTGGCGGTGTCGACAAAGGTCTCGCCTTTGGAAACGCTGCTGCCGGCACTGGAGAACTCGACGGTGTCAGCCCCTAGCCGTTTCGCCGCCAGAGAAAAACTGTTGCGCGTCCGCGTGCTGTTCTCAAAAAACAGGTTCGCGAGGGTCCGCCCACCGAGCAGTGAAATCTTGCGGCGGCAGCCGTCGGTGAGCGTTTTCAGTTTGTCTGCGGTATCCAGCAGCGTGGTGATTTCTGCAGCCGAGAGGCTTTCCAAATCGAGCAAATGCCGCCGGTTCCAAGTTGGCGGAAAAGTCAACGACGCAGTGTCGGTCGCTGCGGGCTCGGACGTTGCCATGCGTGGAATTGCCTCAGGATGGTGGAAAAGGTGCCAGGCTCCCGTTGTGCGATCTAGCCGGCGGGCCGTTCCCGGCGAAAGGAGTCCGACACCTGCTTCCGCTCAGTGTTTAACTTTCTCGGTCCGATGTGACAAGGATCATTGTGGTTGCGGATCGGGATCCGGCGAGCGGAGCGCACCGATCGCAATCACAGCCCACGCCACAACCCAACTGATGCCGCCGAGCGGCGTGATCATGCCGAGCCAGGGCGTGTTGGTGGCGACCAGCACATACAAGCTGCCGCTGAACAGCAACGTCCCGGCGATCATCAGCGCCGCGGCCAGCTTAAAACTGCCTGCGGAGAGGTTGGGCAGCCCGCACAGCGCTAACATTGCCGCGGCGTGAACCAAGTGGTACCGCACAGCGACATCAAATTGCTCGCTGCGGCGCAGGAGCGTCTCGGCGGGCAGTTCAAACCGAGAGGTGAGGTAACTCTCCAGACCGTGAGCACCAAACGCTCCGATCAGCACGCCGAGCGAGCCGATGATGGCGGCAACCGCGGTCATCCGGCGGCGGGCCCGCCGGTCGCCAGGCTGATGCATTTCCATCTCCGAGACTCACGGCTCAAGCGGGAAGAAGTTTCTCGACCGCCTGCAGCAAGCGATCCATCGCAAACGGTTTGCGAATGTAATCGCTGACACCCAGCAGCTCCGCATAAGCCTTGTGGCGGCTCCCTTCGTTGCCGGTAATCATGATCACCGGCAACGGTGTTTCGCGGACGCGGCGCAGTTTCTCCAGCACCAAAAAACCGCTCCGCTTGGGCATCATCATGTCCAAGATCATCAGATCGGGATTCTCTCGCTCGGCCAGTGCGAGGGCCTGATTGCCATCGCGAGCGATCACAACCTCATACCCTTCTCCCTCCAGTGCATATCGAATCGAGTCGATGATCTCATAATCATCATCCACGATCAGAATCTTCTTGGTCTTCACGCTGGCCGTTGAGGGGGCGGGTTCAGTCATACCGATGCTGGGGAAGGTCGTTGGCGGGGGCGGGTAAGTGCGCGGCGGGCCAAACGGTGCCCTGACGGCCCCAATGTACGTCGACCGCTGGCTGGGCAACAGTAGCCGATGCGAGGCCGCTGGCTGATAACGACTGACTACGACCGGCGGACCGACTCCAGCCAGTCGAGCAACTTTCCAGTGGTCGGCAGCTGCGCGACGATTCCGCAGACTGCGATAGCGACAGGGACAAGATGCAGCAGGTGTGGTGAGATCACCAACAGGATGGCATTGGTCATCCCGGCGCCCTCAAGCAGCGCCTGGCTCATCAGCGTGGCGGTCATCCGGCTGTGCACGAGATTGCGAGCCGCCGGTGGCAGTTCGTCATGTGCTTGCAGCGGCATCGGCAGCGATTCCTGTGTGGCCTGATATCGCTTCAATGCCCGCCGGCGGCTGAAGCTCGGGAGCCAGATGGCGGCGAGAAATGAGAATGCGGCAATCGACCAGCCGATCGCCAACATCACCCCATCTGGCGATCCAAGTAGCCCGCCATCGGCAATCGCTGGTCCGGGCTGGGGCTGGCCGGGAGCGGCCGGGCGAGCGTCATTGCCGACAGCCAAGTAGGTCAGCACGCCGGCAGCCAGAAGCACGCCTTGGGCAAGTGCGAAGGTGATGATCTGGCCCGTGCGAGCAGCGGTAGCAACGCTGTAAATGCCCCGCTGCGGTCCCATGGAAGGCTCAGCGGGCAACGGTGCGGGCGGGGCGTACTGCTGGGGCGGCAAATGAGACACGGCACTTCCTGCAAGCGTTTTGACTGAGTGTCGTGGAGGCCGCTGCGAAAAGCAATCAAGGCAGCTGCGAATCGAGCCGTTTGCTCATCAGCCGCCCTGCCCCGGTGCGGCGGAATTGCAACGCCGAAAGTCGAGCCTCTTCTTCGCGATTTCCAGCCAACACACTGCGATGCAGCGCCAGCACGTGCTGCTGAGCCAACAGTGGGATCAGGCTGGAGATCAGATACCGAAGTGCCGCTTCACGTGCCGCCAGGTCTTCGGTCTCACTCGCCACGGCTCCCAGAATCGCCTGATGAATCGACATCACATGGATTTCGGGATCGCTGACCCACAGGTCGGCCGTGGCCAGCGGAGTGCCGCCGCGGAGCGGAAGGAGTTGATAGCGGTGGATGTCCAAATGGTACATCGCACTCGATTCCGCAGGGGTGGACGCTGGCGGTGTGGTGAGTTCCAGCCGGGTGCTGCGGCGCAAAGCGAGTGACTCGCGGTTCACCGGCGGGCGGTAAGCCTCCGTGGCCACTTCCCAGCGGTCCAGTCGCTGCTGCTCCTCAAAGCCTGCTTGTTCCAGTAACTGATTGATGCGATCGTCGGCGACATCGATGCCGATCCCCTGGCCGATCGGGTCGAGACCTTGGTAGCCAAACCGCGAATCCTTGCTGATACCAGCGACCATTGTGGTCATGCCGGCTGCGGCCGCTTGCTGTTGGCACTCGGCCAACAAGGCGGCGGCGGCCTGTTCGGCTTCGGGCGACGTGTCAAAGCAGACCGCGGCCAGGCTGGCGGTACGGTTGGGGCTGATGAACCATTGGCACCAGGCCAGCGGTTCGCCATTCCAGGTTGCAACCAGCAAGCGTTCGGGCGAGAAGAAGTGCCGCGAAGCGATCGCTTGCTCCCAAATCGCTGGGGTGACCAAGGGAGCCGGGCGATAGACGGTGTGATGAATCACCCATAGCATCGCCAAGCGTGGTACGTCAGAGTTGCAGAAAGAGCGAATCTCGAGCATTGGCGAGCGACACGCAGATGGTCGACGGTTAACGATTCACCGTGGTCGGTGTTGACGATTCACCGCAGCCGGCGGTTTACTACTTGGAGCCTGACTCCCGGACGCTCGCAAAGCAACACCCCCCGTCCAGCGCGCGTTTTTATTCACTCGTTGTTGTCAGATGATGATCTTGAGTACCGCCGCGATTTTGCCCAGTGATTACCGTGCCCGGCAAGGGGGGCTGTTGTTCCTGGGGACACTGTCGGTGTTCTTTGTCTCGAGCTTGCTGCTGTACGCGCTGTATGCCGCAGCCCGTCGCGACGATCCGTTTAGCACCGCGGCGCTGCCGGCGCCGTTCCTGGTCAGCACGCTCTGTTTGTTTGCGATCAGCGGGATGTTGCACGTCGCAACCCGGCTGGTGCGCCGGGATCGCCTGGCCAAGACGACACTGCTGTTGGGCCTGAGCACGTTAGCCGCAGTGATCTTCTTAGCGATTCAGACGCTGGCGATGTTCGAGATGCTTGACGGTACGGTGACCGCCGCTGGCAATGGTCGGGGACTCGTCGGTATGGTCGTGGTGTTGGCGTTCCTGCACGCGCTGCATGTCGCAGGGGGCGTGATCGCACTGGGAATCGTCGCGGTCCGCTCGGCGCTGGGGCGGTATGACCATGAACGTCACTTTGCCGTCGATTTCACGGCTCAGTACTGGCACTTCCTCGACGGCGTGTGGCTCGTCATGTTGGCCGCGTTTTGGTTCACGACCGGCGGCTTTTGAGAGTTCGACCAGAAGCGTGGGAGTTGGACCGCTGGTGGTGGTGATGCTGCTCCTCAGCCGGACGCTGCGTCAGTTTCACCGCTCCCAGGCATCAAAATACAGGAGCGATCAAGTCGTCCCGCAGCCGAGGCCGAGTACGTTCCAGCGTGGTTGGAGTTGCTGGACCAGTGTGAACTGCTGGCTCAGCGGTGACTGCTCATCGCTAGTCAAGCTGGCGTGCCAGAGCCTCAGGGGCGCTTTCTCGGCTTGCCAGAGCTGCAATTGCTCTTCAGAGGCGAACATTTTGGCCACGGATGAGCGGAGATTGTTGCTCTCGCCGATGTAGCTCAGCTCGCTCACACTGCTGCCGATGGCGAACACCGCCTGCTCTGCCGGTATGAGGTCGTCTGCAGCTCGCAGCTGGCTCAGTTCCACTCCGTCGCCGAGGTCGGTGCCGGTCAGGAGAGCTGGCCAAGCGGATGCAGGGGCATCTTGGCAGTTGCTCGAATCACGCACGCTGCGCAGACGGCGGCGCAGCGTCAGCGCTGCCCAGCGGTATTCCAGCGGACGAAATCCGGGGCAATATCGCTGCGCCCACAAGTCGAACTGAATTGCGGTGCGGGGGTCGCAGAGCAAATCATCGAGCGTTCGCCCCGGGTACTCATCGGCGAGTCGTCGCCAAGCGATTTCGCTGGCAAACCGATACGCCGCTTGTTCGTGCCAGCTGAACACGGTTCGCTTCTGGGTTTCGATACCGGCGGCCTTGAGTTCGCCAGCCACGCGCAGCCGAAACAGCCGGCGATTCCGTTCGGCCGGAGTGCCAGTGATCGAGCGGCGGTCGCAGGCCCGCTGCAGGTCGTCATGCAGGACCGGATCGGCCAGCACGCGGTCGAGCGAATGACCGTCGCAAGCTTGGGCGAACGCCTCGATCAGCGCTTGATCCTGGTCGATCAGGTCGTCGAAGTCGAATAGGTACTGCGTAAATCCGAAG
>CALELC010000469.1 GCA_937904535.1 uncultured Planctomycetaceae bacterium | reverse complement strand
CACTGGAGATGTTGGTTGATTTGGCGAACGATGCAGAGGTGGACTATGCGATCCGGTCAGCAGCGGTTCGCGGTCTGGCTGGCAGTGCGTTGGGGGCCAAACGCCTGGTTGCTTTGGCCGGCTCAGGCGAGTTGGTAGCTGACACTCGGCTGCTGGCCGGTGGCCTGCTTGCAAAGGTTGCCGATGCTGAACTGCGCGAGGTTGCCGCGGCGCTGCTACCGCGACCGGCACGGGCGGATGCACGGCCCCTGCCGTCGCTGGACGAGTTGGTCGCCGGACGCGGTGACAGTCGACGCGGGAAGGTGTTGTTCCACACTAAAGCGACCTGCGGCAATTGCCATGTTGTTAACGGCGAGGGCAAAGCGGTGGGACCCGACCTTTCAGAGATCGGCTCCAAGCTCTCCCGCGAGGCGATGTACACGTCGATTCTCGATCCCAGTGCCGGGATCAGTCACAACTATGAGACCTACATCGCACTGCTCGATTCCGGTCAGATCGTCAACGGTGTGATGGTGACGCAAGATGACGCGGCGGTGACCTTGCGGACAGCCGAAGCGATCGATCGTCGCTTAGACCGCGATGAGATTGTGGAACTCAAGAAGAGCGAGACGTCGATGATGCCCGAGGACCTGCATCAAACCGTTGACCAGCAGGGACTAACGGACGTCGTGGAATATCTGATGACGTTAACGAAAAAAGACTAAACCGACCGCGGCCGGTCTAATCGTTACTCCCATGGACGTCGATCGTTTGGTCGCAGCGAGTGCGATTTTCGCTGAGGCGTTGGCGCAGCGCCTCCGCGGCAGGTGAGTTGGGGTCGATGGACGTCCGGTCCAGGAGCATCTGGCAGACCTTCACCGCTTCGCAGTAGTGGCCAGCGGTTTCGTAGCATTCCAGAGCACGATGCAGTTGTTCGCTCGCGTGCTCGAAACCGAGCGCTTCGGCAGCCCGAGCAAACCACTTGGCGGCTTCCAAATGGGCAAAACGCTGCAGCGCGTCCATGGCGGCTTGTTTGGCAAACGGGACGGCTTCAGCGTTCCGGCCCGCACGCAACAGGTGCCCAGCGATGCGCGCTGCATAAGAAAATTGCGGCCCCGCGGATTGCTGCTGCAAATGTGCCGCCCACTGGAGATGCAGTCCAATTTCCTCTTCGGGGGAGAGGGATTGCATCACACGGTCTGCAATGCGGCTGTGAACGATTTCGATTTCCGTTTTATCGGAAGTCGATTCACGAGCCAGGCGATGCCGGATCAATTCCCACGCCATCAGATCGGGATCCGACTCGAAGCCGGCGACGTCGGCGAGCATTTCGGCTTTGACCGGCCCACCCGCAGTCGCGAGAAACTGCAGGCAACGCAGCGACGTCGGATCGAGCGATCTCAATTTCGATTGCCAGAGTTCGCTCGCGTCCACATCGCCGTCACGCAGTCGCTCGTGCCAACCGCTGCCTTCGTCGTTGGCTAGTCCGGTCGCCATCTGGATCAGGCGAAACGCATTGCCTTGCCCAATATTCGCCAGTGTGTCTAGAGCTGGTGGGTCGTGCGCAAGCGGCGCGGAGCCGAGCACGTTGCGCAGCAGACGCAGCGATTGTTGCCGAGTGAGCGGTGCAAGTCTGATGATTTCCTGCGGCGTGCTGCGCAGCGGCGGCCGGGCGTCGCGGGAGATCGTAACAATCCCAAACCGGCCCTGGACGCCATCAAGGAACGCGTCCAAGGCGTCGATGCCGTCCTTATCTGCCCACTGCAGGTCGTCGATGATCAGCAGTACGGGACCATAATCGAGCACTCGTTGAAGAAGCTCTACCCCCGCTTGCTGCGCCGCGACGCGCTGCTGTTCACCCGACAGCCCGTCAGGCAATTCCGCGCTGAAACTGCCGTCGGCTGCCGGACGTCCATCGCTGCGGATAACCGGTGTCAGCGACGGGAAGATCTGCGCCAGAATGTGATAGGAGGTCGGTGACAGGATCAGCGACTCTCGGTCGCCGCGGCGAAACCGACGAGCAATCGCATCGGCGATCTCGTCAAACAGTTGCAGCGAAACGTCTTCGCGAGGGAAACAAGTCGAGGTGAAGATTTGTGTCCACTGATTCGCACTGAGCCGTAGCCGAAGCTCATTGGCAAACCAGGTTTTGCCCGTCCCCGGCTCGCCGTGCAGGTGCAGCCAGCCGGCGCCAAAACGGCTGACGTTGCCGCACCATTCTTCGGCCAACGCCATTTCAGTTTCACGGCCGATCAGGTCGGTCGGACGAAACGCGATCGCGGTGGAGTCGGGCGGTTCCTGGGAGTGGCCAAACCGAATCAATTGGGACGCCAGTGGGCGGTTGCCAGCGTCTGAATCGAGCATCTCCAGGAGCAATTCGCGCAGTTCCTCTGGAGCGTCGGCCGGAATCGCTTGATCCAATTCCCCCACCGCTGTTCCTAGCGAAATGCCGGTCCTGGGGTTGGGCAGACGACCTGGATTGGCGATCAATTCCAGCAGCACGCAGCCCAATCCGTACACATCGCAGGCCGGCGGGTAAATCTGGCGATTGATCGATTCAGGAGCCATGTACCAATAGGTTCCTGCCAAATAACTCCGCCGCGCATCGGGGTCGCTGATCGGATCGAAACTGCCGACCAGACCGTAATCGATGAGGCGAATTCGACCGGAAGGCTCCACCATCAAGTTTTCGGGTTTGACATCCCGATGCACCAAGCCGGCTGCGTGCAATGTCTGCAACGCTCCGCCGACGTCATGGATCACCTGCGTGGCCAGTTGGAACAGTTTTTGGCGGTCGTTCCCCAGCCGGGCGGCGTACTTGCTGATCGGTTGCCCATCGATCGGGTCCATCGTGAAGCCGATCAGCCCGTCGAGTTTGTGCATCCCATGGATGCGCACCAGCGCCGGGTGCGAAAGTGGCATCACACGGCGATACCCGAGTCGGCTGGCGGCGAGGGTCTCCGCGCAGCAGACGCGTAGAAGTTTGAGCGCAAACCGCTTGCCTGAACTCAACTGCAGCACCCGATAAACGGTGCTGGTGACTCCGGTGCCGAGAGTCGACTCGATGACAAAGTCGCCAACTCGGTGACCAGGCGGCCAATCCGGGCCCTTTCGCGTTTGCTCTGGCGAACCGTGTACCGTCTCTCGTCCGCCGGTCGGACGCCGAACCGTTTCTTTTCCTGACGGCGGCCGTGGATCGGAAAAAAAGTTATCAGTCATCGCTCACCCGTCCCCGTCTACGCTGCGTTCGAACCTCCCGGCGGAGATAGTCATGCCCCAAGGATAGCTGGCAGTGAGATGCTGGTGTTACCAGGGCCGACCAACAAGATATACTGTAGGCACTCTACCCGTTTTCGCTCAAACCGTTTTCCCCTTCGCGACGAAGCCTTTTCGCCGCTGGTTTCTTTCCACTCGAGCGCCGTTTCATGCCCGTCGAGATGCAGTTGGCTCGGATCATTATTTCCGAGATCAGTGACAACCAAGTGATTTACCTCAAGGAAGTCGATGGGGAACGCCAGTTCCCGATCTTGATCGGGATCTTTGAAGCTACCAATATCGATCGCCGCGTGAAGGAAAACTATCACCCGCCCCGGCCATTGACCCACGACTTGATCGTGAACGTGGCCGAGGCATTAGGAGCAACGGTCGAAAGCGTCGTAATCAGCGAACTGACGGACCATACGTACTATGCCTCGCTGCGACTGAAGAAAGATGGCCAACTGATCGAGATCGATGCCCGGCCCAGCGACGCGATTGCCGTCGCCGTGACCTTCAACCCGCCGTTGCCGATTTACGTGCATGAACAGGTCCTCAACGAAGCGACCAACGGCGGCTGAATCGATGACCACTCAATCGTTGCCTCTTCCGCTGGTTTACCACCAGTCGGCTGCGACCCGCGACTGGGTCCGTGCACAGACCGCGAGCGGTCGCCGCGTGGCGCTCGTTCCTACAATGGGGGCACTGCATGAAGGACACCTGGAACTCGTTCGCCGGGCGCGGAGGCTAGCTGACTGTGTGGTGGTGTCAATTTTCGTCAACCCCACCCAGTTTGCGCCTCACGAAGATTTCCAGCGTTATCCGCGAACGTTGGAGCAGGATCTGCAGTTACTTGCCGATGAATCCGTCGAAATGGTGTTTGCCCCCCATCCGCACGAGATGTACGGGGAGCGGTTTAGTACCTATGTCACTCCGCCAGCCGTCGCGCAGCCGCTGGAAGGCCAGTTTCGACCCGACCATTTCCGTGGCGTCTGCACCGTCGTGCTGAAGCTGTTTCAGATCATTCCGGCGCAGGTCGCGGTGTTTGGGCAAAAGGACTATCAGCAAGCGCGCGTGATTGCTGATATGACGCTGGACTTCGATCTGCCAATCACATTGGAAATTGCGCCAACGGTGCGGCAGGCTGACGGGCTGGCCTTGAGTTCTCGCAATCGCTATTTATCCGCCGAGGAACGGGGCCGTGCCCTCGCGCTGGTTACGGCACTGCGGCAAGTCGCCCAGCAGCACGCAGAAGGTGAACGTGACGCCGCGAAACTTGAATCGCTGATGCGTCACACCCTGCTGCAAGCCGGGGTCGATCGGATCGACTATGTTGCGGTCGTGGACCCGGTTACGTTGCTGCCGCTGGCGCAGCCGATCGGTGAAGGCACTGCCGCATCATCAGCAAGCAGCGACGCGAAGGATCCGGTCGCTGTTGCGTTGATTGCCGCTCATGTTGGCCACACCCGCCTGATCGACAATTGGTTGCTCTACCGGCCCTGAGTGGTCGAAGCCCTTGCTCTATCGCCCGCCCCATCACCCCCCCGCCGATAATGAAACACTGGATTGAGTTGCCTGCGGTCATGCTCATCGTGTGCTGCCTGCACGGCGGGCTGGTCCGCGGCGCCGAATCACCCCTCCGGCCCAATGTGTTGTTCATCGCCATCGATGACCAGAATGACTGGATTGGCACTTACGGCGGGCATCCGCTAGCGAAGACACCGCATCTCGATGCCCTGGCTCATCGCGGCACCGTGTTTCTCAACGCTCATTGCCAGGCGCCGCTGTGCAACCCGTCGCGGACCAGCTTGATGTTGGGGCTTCGCAGTACGACAACGGGGATCTATGGCCTAGCACCGTGGTTTCGTGCACTGCCCCAGTGGCAAGACCGTGTGACTTTGCCGCAGCATTTCAAGGCCCACGGCTACCGCACCTTGACCAGTGGCAAAATCTATCACGGAGGTGTTGGTGGGCCTGAACAGAGGCTACGCGAATTTGACGTTTGGGGACCGGCCGGAGGGATCGGTGTGAAGCCCGAGCAAAAGCTTATCCCTGCTACTCCTGGCGGTAACCATCCGCTGATGGACTGGGGCGTGTTCCCGCATCGTGATAAAGACAAAGGAGATTATCAGGTTGCCAGCTGGACGATTGAACAAATCAAATCCGCGCCGCGCGACCAACCCTTCTTTCTGGCCGCCGGATTCTTTCTGCCGCACGTTCCTTGTTACGCCACACAGCAGTGGTTCGATCTCTATCCCGATGATGACAGTGTGTTGCCGCCAGTCAATCCGCAGGATCGCCAAGATACACCGCGGTTTTCCTGGTATCTCCACTGGGATCTGCCGGAGCCGAGATTGCAGTGGTTGCAAGAGAACAACCAGTGGCGAAATCTGGTGCGATCTTACCTCGCGTGTACCAGCTTTGTGGATGCTCAAATCGGCCGCATCGTCCAGGCGATCGATGAAGCGGGGCTCGCCGATAACACCGTGATCGTGATCTGGGGGGACCACGGTTGGCATTTGGGTGAGAAAGCGATCACCGGCAAAAATACGCTCTGGGATCGCAGTACCCGTGTGCCACTGATTTTTGCTGGGCCGGGTGTTGCCCAGGGGGGCCGGTCGACTCAGCCCGCCGAGCTGTTGGATATCTATCCCACGTTGGTGGAACTGTGTTCGTTGAGCCCACGGGATGATCTCGAAGGGATCAGCTTATTGCCCCAACTGCGCGACGCCAATGCGGTCCGCGAACGCCCGGCGATCACTTCACATAACCAAGGCAATCATGCAGTTCGCAGCGAGCGTTGGCGCTACATCCGCTACGCCGATGGCTGCGAAGAACTGTATGACATGCAACAGGATCCCCAAGAGTGGAATAATCTCGCGGCTGATTCGCAGTTTGCCACGGTGATCGCGGAACACCAAAAGTGGCTGCCGCAGGTCGATGTGCCGCCGGCTCCCGGCAGCCAGCATCGCGTGCTGACCTATGATCCAGGCAGTGACGAAGCGGTTTGGGAAGGCAAAACGGTGCGCCGGAACGACCCGATCCCGTAGCCGCGCTCGGTGTTGGTGCCCCCGTTTCTACTCTCATTTCCGCAGGCTGCTCGCTAAGCCGCCTGACTAGTATCGCCCCTTGCCAACCCTAAAGAGTGATATGCCCTCTCGCCTTGTCTTCCTGATTGTCGCGCTTGCCAGCCTAGCAACGTCATTTCTTCTGCAGGGCATCACTACCGCCGCGGAGCGACCGCCGAACATTGTGATGCTCATTTCGGACGATCAGGCTTGGACCGATTATGGTTTCATGGACCATCCGATCGTCCAGACGCCGAACCTCGACAAACTAGCACGCCAAAGCGCTGTCTTCCCACGCGGATATGTACCCACGGCCCTGTGTCGACCGTCGCTGGCGACGCTGGCGACGGGGCTCTACACGCATCAGCACCGAATCTCGGGCAATGATCCATCACATGCTCTGGCCGACCCGAAATCGCCGGCCTATCGCGAATTGCAACAGCGGTTGATCAGTCACATCGACGCTCACCCGACACTGCCGCAGCTCTTGGGTCAGGCCGGCTATCTCAGTCACCAGTCGGGGAAATGGTGGGAAGGAAACTTTCGTCGAGGCGGATTCACGCATGGCATGACGCGCGGGTTTCCAGAGCCGGGCGGACGGCACGGCGATGATGGACTGAAAATCGGGCGTGAAGGAATGGCGCCGGTGCTGGAGTTCATCGAGCAGGCAGCCAAGGACGACAAACCGTTTCTGATTTGGTATGCACCCTTCCTACCGCACACGCCGCACACACCGCCGCAGCGATTGCTAAACAAGTACCGCGGCCGAGTCGATTCGCTGCCGGTAGCGCGGTACTACGCGATGTGTGAGTGGTTTGATGAGACCTGTGGAACGCTGATCGATAGCATCGCGGAACACGGCCTGACCGAGAACACTTTGTTTGTCTATATCGGCGACAATGGCTGGATTCAAAAGCCCGACGGTCCGGGGTTTGCGCCGCGGTCCAAACAGTCACCCTACGAAGGCGGAACGCGACAACCGATCTTATTGAGTTGGGCGGGAAAGATCGCGCCGCAGCGGCGAGAGGAACTTGTCAGCAGCATCGACTTAGTGCCAACGATGCTCAGTGCTGCTGGCGTCGCCCGTCCTGACAATCTCCCGGGTCTCGACTTGCTGCCGCTGGTTCGCGATGGCAAGCCACTGGAGCGGGAAGCGATTTTTGGTGAAACCTTCGCTCATGACGTCGCCGATCTCGACGACCCGGAGGCATCGCTGTTGTATCGCTGGGTGATCGAGGGCCGGTGGAAATTGCTGCTGACCTACGATGGGCAACTGGGACGCTACGCCAGCAACCACCCGCGCACCGAGCGTCGCCCCCAGCTGTTTGATCTGCTCAGCGATCCGCATGAGCAGCACAATCGAGCTGCAGAACATCCTGAGCTAGTGCAGCGGCTGGCTGAACGAATTGCTCAGTGGTGGCCAGCGAACAACCGCCACACGATCACCGAGTGGACAGAGTAACGCGCAGCGATTGCGGCGGATCAACTTCGTCCACTGGGGTTCACCTGCATCGCAATTCAGGTGCGTGCAACGACCGGCTCAATCACCTGTTCCGCAGCCTTTTCCAAGGCTGCGACATCGTCAGCGTCCACAGGTGAACGCATCACGACCAGCGAGCAGGGCTGAAGCAGGTAGGAGCTCTTGTCCAACGGCACTTCTTCAGGTTCTGCATCCAAAGCCGTATCGACAAGCAGTTGCCAGGGGTGACCACTGGTAACGGCTGGTATCGTGAAGGGGATTTCCATCGCGTGATCGGCGTTGAAAAGCATCAAGATGTGATCGGCAATGATCGGCTCACCATACTCGTCGACATCGATCTTTCCACCGCAGAAGTGCACACCTAAGCAGCGCACATGGGGGTCGTCCCAAGCGGCCGAGGACATTTCGCGGCCACTCGGTTCGAGCCATACAATTTCAGCGTTTTCCTGTCCGTGAATCGCTTTACCGTGGAAAAACCGACGCCGCTGAAACACCGGTTGTTCATGCCGGATGGAAATCAGTTTTTGGACGAATGCCAACAGCTCTTGAGCCTTCTCATCGAAGTCCCAGTTTAACCAAGTCAGTTCGTTATCTTGGCAGTAGGTGTTGTTGTTGCCTTGCTGGCTGTGCCCGACCTCGTCGCCTGAGAGCAACATCGGAATGCCCTGCGAGAGCAGCAGAGTCGCGAGCATCGCACGTTTCTTCTTGTGACGCAGACGGTTGATCTCTGGATCATCGGTGGGGCCTTCGGCACCGCAATTCCAGCTTTCGTTATGATCGGCGCCGTCACGATTGTCTTCCAAATTGGCTTCGTTGTGCTTGTGGTCGTAGGACACCAAGTCATTGAGCGTGAAGCCATCGTGACAGGTAATGAAGTTGATGCTGGCGTGCGGCCGGCGGCCGTTCCATTCATACAAGTCACTGGAGCCGCTGATACGTGTCGCCATTTCCGAAGCGACCCCGCCATCGCCCTTCCAGAAACGGCGGACGCAATCGCGGTACAGGCCGTTCCACTCTGACCACAGAATGGGGAAGTTACCGACCTGATAACCGCCCTCTCCCAAATCCCAAGGTTCTGCAATCAGCTTCACTTGAGACAACACCGGGTCTTGGTGGATGATGTCAAAGAACGCGCCGAGTTTGTCAACTTCGTGCAATTCGCGCGCAAGCGTGCTCGCCAGATCGAAGCGGAACCCATCGATGTGCATGTGGGTGACCCAGTACCGCAGACTGTCCATGATGAACTGCAGCACGCGGGGATTGCGCATGTTGAGGGTGTTGCCGCAGCCGGTGTAGTCCATGTAGTACCGTGGATCTTCCGGGGAAAGCCGGTAGTACGCGGCATTATCGATCCCGCGGAAGCTGACCGTTGGCCCGAGATGGTTGCCCTCTGCAGTGTGGTTGTAGACGACGTCCAGAATCACTTCGATGCCGGCGTCGTGGAGATTGCGGACCATCGTCTTGAACTCGGCAGTGACTTCCGCCGGATTGTCGGCGGCCGCATAACGGGGATCGGGCGAGAAAAAGCCGATCGTGTTGTATCCCCAGTAATTCACCAAGCCTTTTTCGACGAGGTAGCGGTCGTCGCTATGGGTGTGAACCGGTAAGAGTTCAACCGCATTGACCCCTAACTTTTGCAGATACTCCACCGCTGCTTGTGAGCCCAACCCGGCATACGTCCCGCGCAGGTTTTCAGGGACATCAGGGTGAAGCGCTGTAAAGCCCTTGACGTGCATCTCATAGATCAGCAACTTGTGCGACGGGATCCGCGGTCGGCGGTCATCGCCCCAAGTGAATGCTTCGTCGATGACCATTGCCAACGCTGCATCGGCTGCGTTATGAACGGAGCTGAACGAAAGGTCTTCTCGTTCGTCGCCGACGATGTATCCGTGCATCGCATCGGTCCAGCGCGGCTGTCGTCCGATCGCATTGGCGTACGGGTCCAGCAACACCTTGTTCGGATTGAAACGGTGCCCGGCCTGAGGTTCATAAGGACCGTACACGCGGTAGCCATACAGTTGCCCGGGTCGAACCTCCGGCAAATAGATGTGCCAGACCATGTCGGTATGCTCGGACAACACCAATCGCTGTGATTCTTTTTCGGCATCTACCGAGTCAAACAAGCACAACTCAACCTTCGTCGCATTCTCGCTATAGATGGCGAAATTCACTCCTCGGCCATCCCAAGTTGCTCCCAGTGGGTAAGGTCGTCCCGGCCAAATACGCATCATGAATCCTTAGTGAGTTGAACCGATGAGAATCGCTGCGCAGGTATGGGAAAGCAGCTCGGCGACCCGCAGTGATTGGTCGTGAGCTGGATGATTTTTCATGCTGAGTTGGTCGATCCACTGGGGTGGAGCATCCGCTGGCAATTGCACGGATGTGTCGCCCCAAACGTCACCGCAGAAGGCGGTTGGTGGTTCGATCGGTGCTGCCGGATCATGTCCGGAGGCGGCACGATCAACGGCAACGAGTCCTCCTGGCAGACGCGGCACCACGATCACTAGCCACTGCTGATCAAGTCGCCGGGCGAACGCCACGACATGCTTCGCTCGACTACCCTGCACTTCCAGCGGTTGGTACTCGCCTTCAGCAAACAGATCCGGCAACTGCTGCCGGGTTTCCAGGAGTCGCCAGGTGAACAGCAGCTTCAGCCGATCATCCCAGCGGTCAGCGAACTGTTGGAGGAGAGCCACGGGATCGCGCTCGAAGTCTCGCTGGAGATCTTGCAGCGCCGCCATGCGAACGCTGTAGTCGACACTGCGGCGGTTGTCGGGATCGACAAGTCGGAAATCCCAAAACTCGCAACCTTGATAGAAGTCGGGCACGCCCGGCAGCATGGCTTTGAGAACCAGCTGACTGAGACTGTTGACAAAACCAGGGCCGGCTAAGCGTCGCGCCAAGGCGTCAATCGCTGTTGTCAGCGGTCCTTCGCGATCATCCACGATTTTGGCCAACAGTGACTGCACCGCTTGTTCATATGGCTCAGATGGATTGAGCCACGATGTGTGCTGCTTCGCCTCCCGCAGCGCCTTCTCGAAATAGGTGGCCATACGGCGGCCATAGTCGGCCCACAGCTCGGGATCCGTCTCGTTGAGCGGCCAGGTTCCTAGCAAAGTCTGGTAGATCAAGTATCGCTCGTTCTCCGTGGGAGCGAGTTCGCCATCGATCTCGCTCAGCAGCGGTTGGCTCAGTTGATGACAGCGCTGAACGAACTTTGCCCATTCCTCTGGAAGCTCGCTGAGCACATGCAGCCGTGCGCGAACGTCTTCGCCCCGCTTGGTATCGTGCGTGGCGGAGGCCGAGAGGGCATGAGGCCAGTCACGGCTGCGGTGAAACATCTCCAAGTGGAATTGCTCCAGTGGCATCCCCTTGGCGCCGAGTTCCGCACCGACTTCGTTGAGCGACGCCAGTGGGAAATACCGATAGAACGCTGTGTCCTCGATCCCCTTGGCGGTAACCGGCCCCGTCACCTGTTGCAGTCTCACCGCCAGCCGGCGCCAGCCGACCTGCAACTCTTCGCTCAGGTGCGGGGGAAACTCCAAAAGCATCACCGAGGCGACATAGTCGAGTACGGACCAAGCCATCGTGCGGTTGCGACGCTTGGCCCAGCGGACCGCTTCCATGATCCGTTTGCGATCTTCGTCGTTGACGTCCCAGCCCTGGGGCTGGATGTAGGTGCGATAGACCAGGAAGCAAGCGATCACTTCACGAAGAGCGCGCAGCAGTACCGGCAAGGTCACATCGCGCGTCGCGCGATTGGCCTGGGCCAAGCGAAACAACTGCGAGGCGACCATGTACAGTTCGCTCGACATGCTGTCATGCAGGATCGCGAGTTTGCCTTGATAGGCGATGTCACGTGGCCGATCGGTGACACCGGTTAGTTCGGGATACAGATCCTGCAGTCGCTGGACCCCATCAGCATCGACCAAGATCGCCGCGACGCGATTGAGGAAGTCATAGCCTGTCGTCCCGCTGATCGGCCAATCGGTCGGTAATTGCTCGTCGCCCGATAGAATCTTTTCGGCCACGATGTACAGCGGCGGCTGTTCTTCGGCAGATTCCGCACGGCAGCGGCGGAAAGCCGTCTGCAAGTGCTGGAAATAGGCCAGCGGATCGAGCAAGCCATCGGGATGATCGATCCGCACACCGGTCACCAACCCTTCGCCCAGCAACTGGAACGTCAGCTGATGGACGGACTGAAACACCTCTTCAAGTTCAACGCGGATCGCTGCCAAGTCGTTGATATCGAAGAACCGGCGGTAGTTGATTTCATCTACCGCGACTCGCCAGTACGACAAGCGGTAATGCTGCTGCTGCAACAGTTCTTCCAGTCGGTCCCAGCTTCGTGGTTCGCCCGGCTGGCCGTTGAAATCCGCCAGCGCTGCTTCGATTGCAGCACGCACATCGACCGACTGGTGCACGAGACTGGTCAGACGCCGACGAGCAACTTCCTGCTCGCGATAACGCTCCTCAGTGGTTTCAGGTTCTTGTTGATCGGCCGAGGGCAGGCGACGTAGCTGGGTGATGATGCTCGCTAATTCCACCTCAACTTCGGCGGGCACATTCTCTGGCAAGTGTTCCTTGACCTGCTCGAGAAACGGTGGCCAGCTCGGCGGAGCGATCGGGAAGCGGCGA
>CALELC010000468.1 GCA_937904535.1 uncultured Planctomycetaceae bacterium | reverse complement strand
GTCGTCAGCCGCGGCTCCATGTCGACCTGCTGTTCGGCCCCTCCGGCCAAAGTTGCGGACGTTGCATCGACTGGTTGCACTTTGCCGCCGTCGACCGGGGAAGAAGATGTTCGCGACGGTGTCAAAGTCATGCGTAATTTCGATGGAGGAAAGTAGCGGGGCGAGCTGTTGCTGGGAGAGCCAATGCCGGATCGACCACCCATTGTGTTTTCAGGACAAGCACGTGGGAATCACCCAGACTAATTCCTGCAATCCGTCAGCGAGGCTAACGGGCATCTATTATTTGAGCGGGTTTCGCGTTACTGGGTAGCCCCATCCTTGGCGGTTCTCCCCGATGTGGCGCAACGATCACCCGATCGTCTGAACTGGAACGATTGCCCCGCAAGCAAGGTTTGAACCGCAAACATTGTACCTCCCCGTAAGCGATCCGTTTTTACCCCCTCGCAGACGGCGCCGTCCGCAAACTCCGTGCAAGTGACAATCGCGGACGCGGCGGCCGCCGGAGGGCAGCCTGATGCCAGAGCGTTGCGGAATCTGACGGCAAACGCCGATAGCACCTGGTATAACATGCTGTTGATGGCTTTTTTGTGACGTGGGTGCTCGCCTGATGATTCCTCGCTACTTGGTACCGTTCCGCGCCTCCCGCGCCGCCCACTACTTCACCGATATTCTGGTGATCGGCGGGGGCTTGGCCGGGTTGCGCGCCGCCAACGCCGCTCAGCCCCATCAGAGCGTGTTGGTGATTACCAAGGACGAGCTGAAGGAGTCCAATAGCCACTACGCGCAGGGCGGAATCGCTGGCGTGCTCGACCCGGAGGATCGGTTCGAGGATCACGTTGCCGACACGCTGGCGGCCGGCGGAAATTTGTGTGACCCCGAAATTGTCGACATGGTCGTCCGCGAGGCGCCGGTTCGGATTGAAGAGCTGATTCAGTGGGGAACTCAGTTCGATCAGCTCGGCGGCTCGATCGCACTGGGCCGGGAAGGTGGGCACAGCCGTGAGCGGATCGTCCACGCACTCGGTGACGCGACCGGCAAGGAGGTGATGCGGGCCGTAATGCAGCGGACGCGTGAGATGCCCAACATCGAGATTTGGGAGCGGACCTTCACGATTGACCTGCTGACCTATGACGGCCGCTGTCACGGGGCTGTGATCAGTCGCGATGCCGGTCCACCGTCTCTGGTGTGGGCGAAACAAACGATCCTGTGCACTGGTGGCAGCGGGCAGGTGTACCGCGAATCGACCAATCCGGCTGTCGCCACGGGCGACGGATTCGCTGCGGCGTATCGCGCCGGAGTGGAACTGCGCGACATGGAGTTTTGTCAGTTTCACCCCACGGTGCTGTACATTGCAGGGGCGTCGAGGTCGCTGATCACCGAAGCGATTCGCGGCGAAGGCGCCCATCTGCTGGACCACAATGGCCGCCGGTTTATGCTGGACTACGACCCTCGCGGCGAATTGGCTCCGCGTGACGTCGTCAGCCAGGCGATCGTTCGCCAGATGGCCAAGCATAGCCATAGCTGCGTTTACCTCAGCCTGGCGCATTTGCCTGCTGACCTAGTGCGGTCTCGCTTTCCGGGGATTGCCGAAGCCTGCGCTAAGTTCAGTCTCGACATCACCCGCGACCCGATCCCGGTGCGCCCGGGTGCTCACTACATGGTCGGAGGAGTCACGGTCAATCGCCAAGGAGAAACGAGCCTGCCTGGGCTTTGGGCAGCCGGTGAAGTCACCAGCAGCGGATTACACGGCGCCAATCGCTTGGCCAGCAACAGCTTGCTTGAAGGCTTGGTGTACGGCGCCCACGCCGGTCAGGCGGCATCGCGGGCCGCTGGCGAAAT
>CALELC010000467.1 GCA_937904535.1 uncultured Planctomycetaceae bacterium | reverse complement strand
AGCATCAGCAACTGGTCAACGGCGAGCGTGGTGTCGACGCGATCGAGTGCCAAGTTCAGCAGGCCTTGTCGCAGCGGTTCGCTGATCGGCGTGCCGAGGACTTCGAGCGGCTCGCTCTGCACATGGGCAACCGTGCCGCGAGTGGTGTAGACGGAATTCTTGACCGGATCGCCATCGCCGATGGCGTCTTTCAGGTTCAGCCGGGCGCACTGAGCGGTCAGCGCGAAATCGGCTCGCGACAGCACGGAATTGCGGCCCACACGCAGCGGAATCAGCGAGGCATTTTCGGTCTCAAGCACCAGCCAACTCCCGGCAACAACTTCCGGCAGCGGTCTCTCCATCAGCACATCAAACTGCGGATTCGGTGCGCCGTTGAGCGGTGGATTGAGGTCATTGCCTTGGGAATCCTGCCAAATCCGACTCGGGCCGAGTGCGGAACCGGTGGAATCGGTGAGTTGATCCCAGTCCTTGGGAAAGGCGAGTCGCAACGCTTGGTCCGTTGAGGGCAAGCCGCCCCATTTCGGTGCGTTGTGTCCAAAAAACGCGGCCCGCGCGCGGAGGGCAAATACACCGGAGTTCGCGTCAAACAAGCTGACTCGAGGCAGGCTGTTGAGATGCTGTTGGACCTTGATGACATCCCAGCCATAGAAGTGGTGAAGCTCCTGGATCCGAGCGGATGAGATGCCTGTTTTGAGAAACAGCCCCTTTACAAGGTTCTGTGTCGGCTGTTGGCCAGAAATCACTGCGGGGGCAGCCAAGGCGGACGGTTGTAGCGTGCTGCTGGTGAGGTCTGCAGGCGGCGCGGTGATATTCGAAGCCGGCGACTCGGCAAACTCCACGCGGGTGTGGCCTAAATCGCGTTCCACAACCAGATCGGCGATCCGCTTCGCCACCGCCTCGGTGCCGCTGGAGAGCACCAGTACATCACCGCGTTTGAGGTTGGTGGCGGTGCCCGCGAGGTAGAGTTGTGAGGCGGTGACGAGCGTTTCCGCTGTTGGCGGCGCCGTGCGGAGGCGTGGCCGCAGCGCATTCCACGCAGCCCGTGCGGTGTAGTCGAGCGACGTTTCAAAAACCTGCGGTTGCTGGCCGGGACCAGGAATGCTTTGGACCCTGGTACCTCGAGGGATGATGGCGGTGGGCGGTGCGCCGCGCCCGCTCTCGACAGTAAATGCCAGCAGCACTTCCGCTGCGGCGCCCGGCGCCAATTCGTAGCCGAGGGCACGGGCGAGTTCCAAGACGCTTCGCCGCTCGGTTGCCGTGCGCAGGTACGCTTCGTTAGCGATGCGCTCAGAATAGAACGTCAGCACATCGGCCATGCAGGCGAACGCGTCGAGCAAGGCGATCGAGAAATCGCTGGTTTCTCGCGACCGCAAGTGCTGGAGTGCGGGGGATTGCTGGGAGGAGAGCGAACTGAGCAGCGTGGCCAGAAACTGCGAGTGGACGCCTGCGCGAAACTCAATCGCATCTAGTCCGGGCCGATTGTCGATTGCCGCTGGAGTCTGCACCTCGGTGCCAGCGCAGCAACCGCAAGCGTTGAGACCAAGCAAGCTTGCATCCAAGGGATTGTTCATCGTCCACCCACGGCTTGGAGTCGTAACACGCCGCGACCGGGATTGTTCGGATCATTGTCCAGCTGAGCAATTTCCAGCGGCCCGAGTTCCAAGCTGCCCTCGATTGGCACCGGAGGATCAGCGTTTGCGCCCTGGCGACGCAGCAGCAGGACCTCGACATGAGCTACGCCCGCGATCCGCTGGGCCTGGGCGTAAATCCGGCTCAGTACCACGGGCTGGCCAAAGCTGAACCGGTCCGGATGAAAGAACCCACGCGAGCCGTCCGCATGCTGGCGATTGTCAAACGCGCGGTTGAGTGCTGTGATCACGTCGCTGCGGAAGTAGTCAGCCGCCACGCAGACACGGATTTCAAGCTCCAACGGAACCAACCGCGGACCCGTGATTTGCAGATCCTGACCCGCCAAACGATAACGCTGCAGATAATTGCTGAGCTCTGACCGGAATGCCGCATCGACCCTGCGGCCACCGCGGCGGTCGACGCTCAGAAACACCGTGTGCCAACTACCGGTCCAGCGCAGGGTAGCGGCCGCCCGCTGCACATCAGGGTGCTCGGCAGCCTTCGCGGCATAGTCTTCCGGCGTCACCGCTCGTTGTTGCACCCGAAAGGCGGCGGGTGCATTTTGCCGGACCACTTCCAGAGGTTCCGGATCGATCCCGCCGCGCGCCGGCAAGGGGTTGCTGACTGCTTCGATGGCGCTGGCCGGGATGCTGTCACTCACAAGATGTGCCAGCGCGCCAGCTCCCAAATTGCCACGCGTCCCGTTGCCGGTGCGGTAGGTTGCCAAGAACCTGCTCCGCTCGGCCGGACGCATCCCATTTTCATCATCGCCAAACCGAATCGACGCGCGACCGTCGTTTTCGACCTCCACGACAAACTCGGTTGCAAACGCATCGCTGGCCAGCAGATGGCGTTTGGGTATCCAGTGCTGTCCCAGACTGTCGCTCAACTGCACCGCGGGTAGCACGGCGCTCAAGTCCCACCGCATTGCTTCCGCGGCCGGTCGACCGGAATCGTAGCCCGCGGCCTGAGTCAGCGGACCGAACAACAACGACGGTCGAAACCTGGCCGGCGGCGAGAGCCGTTGTGCCGGAGCGCAGTGGTCACAATCGCTGGCCGCTACCGGAGCCAAAGCAGGGCTGAGCGCCGGGACGGGGCCTAAGGCTTCCGGCTGTGGCAATGTTCGACCATGGTCAGCCAAGACGAGATTGCCCCAGGCAACACTCACATCAGGCAGCAACCGGCCGTCGGCTTCGGCACGGGCCGAAAGGCAAAACGGCATCGGCAACGCATCCGCTGTGGACCAACGGATGTCGGTCACGTCGACAGCGGGGATGAACGCCTCGTCTTGCAGGGCTTCGACGTGCGTCAACCGCACGGCATGACGGCGATTGGGATCAGCGTCTACCGGGTTGCCGGTCCGCGGGCCGAGTCGTTCTGCAAAGATCAAAACCTGGCCGGGACGAAGGTTGGGGAAATGACCGCGTAGTGTCGCCCGCGTGGCGCCTCGCGGTAGACAGCAGAGGTCATCGCCCCAAGTGTGAAAGAACAGTTCGTTGTGTTCGGGCAACAGTTCGACGTCTTCCATCGCCTCAAAGACTTCGACTCCAGCGGCACCGGCCAGCGTCTGATACTCCTGCTCGGTCAGCAGCGTGGCAGGACGCACTCGCGTTACAAACCGCGGACGATTGGCGTTCGGACCGCCTGCAGAGAGCTTCACAGGAGGGCTACCAGGAGCGACACGTACTTGGACCCAGGCCCGCGCATTGCAGCCCTCATGCATCGGGTAATCGAGCAGCCGCGTGTGACGGCGCACCGACACCCGCCGCCGTGCCGTGCCGAGGTAGGCTTCGGTCGCGATCGCATCTTGACGATAGCTGAGATAATCGCCGACGTAAGCCAGCATTTCGACCAGCGTCACGCCTAGGTCGGCGGCGGTCCGCGGGTGCCAATTCGGGCACACCCGCGCCAGGTGGTCGAGCATCAACTGACGAAAGCTGGCGTAGTCTTTCGCTAAATAGTCGATCTCCGGCGTAGCTGCGATCCGCGGCGAACAATTGCAGGCAGGACGGCAATCCAACTCGCTCTCACACTCCACCTTGAATGAGAAATCGATTCGCGACAAACGAGGATCGAGCTGTTTCAGCGGCGAGTCCGTGTCTGGCTCCACCAGGTGCAGGGTGTAACGCGAGTAATCACCACGAGGCGTGACCAAGACTTCGAGGTGGTCATCGACAAGCTGGACTGCGTCCACGGTAACCGGCACCGCGCTGGGGTTTGCGGAAATTTTGACCAGCGCAGCGCCCGCCAGCGAATCGCCCTCAAATCGTTCGGCCAACTCAGTGCTGGGAGGTTTAAGAAAGAAGACCCGCAGTCGACGCTGTTGTTGCGAGCGGATCGGTTCCTCATGGTGCACCACTTCGAGCGATTCGATGGCGTTGAGCACCGGATGGGCGAGGAGCAAACTTTGGCGGCCCGGTTCACAGCAGAAGTAGATCATGGGACCTCCTGCGCGAACTCTGCCGATTGCCGTTGCTGTGTTCGCCGAATCACATAACGGACTTCAACTCGCAGCTCGGCTTCAAGGTTGGTGATCTCCACTGTTTCCACTTCAATCAATTCACCGAGCCATTGCTGTAGCGCGCCTTGCACCATCACTTGCGTGGCAGCGGCTAACTCGGGGCTGTTGGCGGCAAACACGAGTTGCATCAGCCCGCTGCCGAACGTCGGTCGGTTCACCCGCTCGCCCGGAGAGGTGAACAGCAATTGCGCGATCAATCCGCGGATGTACAGTGGCTCCGACGCATCGGCGGTCCGGCCGCGGCTGTCGAAGTGCAAGGGGAATGCAACATTCATTGAGCCCTCACACGGACTTGAGTAATGAGGATGCTGACTCCGGTTGCATTCGGGGCGCAAGTCGCCTGGCTGTCTTGCAACAACAGCGGCTGCCCCAGCGAGCGGATTCGTGTAGCTGCCGTGATCCACTGAGCAGTGACACAGGGCATCGGACTTGCGCCGGCGACAAATGGACAGCCGGTGATGGTCCAAGGCGGAGGTTGCTGGACCGTCGCCTGACCAGAAACCTTGACACGCGGATTAACAACGGTCGGTTGGGCCTGGCCGCCATGCAGGCAGAGAACGCTGGCACCTTGATGAAGCACAAATCCTGGCATCTTATCACTGCCCCCAGCTTCACGATGATTCTCAAGGGCGATTTGAGAAGGAAGTTGTCCTTCCCAGGCGTGACTCAGGGGCGTTCTTTAGACGCCGGTTCTAAGTCACTTCCAACGCGCCGTTGTTGACGTCTATTTTGGGTCCCTGCAGCGTGATCTTCGCGCCAACCCCATTATCGATCTCAATACCTGCCGCTGAAAGTGAAATCTTCTGACCACTGGCGGTTTCTAAAGAAATGCCGCCAGCGCCGGGCGTATCATCGAGTGTGATACTGATGCCGCCTACGGTCTTGAGCAACACTTTTTGATAGGGCGGAGAGAGCAACTCCGGCGGCACATCCGCAATCGTGCCATACCAACAACCAGCCCAGATCGGATAATCCGGATCACCATGTTCAAACTCGATCCACACCCCTGCGCCGACGCTTGGCAAAGCGAACCACCCTAGCCCTGACCCGGCAAAAGGAAAGCAAGGCAGCGCCCAACCGCATTCCTGATCGCCTGTCACATCGGGAACGCGGGCGCGGATGCGGCCGATCTGCAACGGGTCCCGATTGTCCGTCACGACGCCGCGAAACTTACCCAAGAATCCTGTGCTCATGGTCGCACCACCGGAATCAGAGGCAGGGTGCCTTCGCGGCTGAGTTGAAAGTGTTGGGAATACTCCGTCCGCGGCACGATCCGGTGTGTCACCCGGCGAACATACCACAGTCCGTTATAAGTCAATCCCGCTCCCCGCACTCCAACCAGCGCCCGCGCACGGAGCGCATGGCCATAGCGAATGGTATCGACTTCACCCTCGGCGGTGACCGGATCGGGAGCTTCGGCCACACGGGCGATGGCGGTCGTGACAGCGCTGGCGGGCGATAGATTCGCCGTCGTGCGCAGCAGTTCCGTGCGCTGAACCGGCACCGGTTTGGCCGCCAACGGGAACTTCATTGAGGGCAGTTGAGGAATCGGGATACTCGTCATGCTGACCGGATCGAGGAACTCGCCACGCACGCGAATGGGCGCCAGTGCGTCGTTGGTAAAGCTGATCGACTTGACGTTCGTGGCTGGCCCCAAGTTGATCGAGAGCGCGGGCTGAGGAACGCCCAGCCGGTTTTCAGGACCGAAATAAGCTTGGCTCACTCCGAGCGTCAGCGGATTGAGATAGAACACGTATCCATTGCGAGCGGCTAGTCGCTGCAGAAACTGCAGGTCGGTCTCAGATTGCCGTGGAATCCGCTGCAACATGACCGGCACATCGATCGTCGCTAGTGCCTGTGGCAAAACCCCAAACTGCGCATAACTGGCAAGCACCTGTGTGGCGATCAGGGAATCAGGTTGATTGGGGTAGCTGGCATTTTTCTCTTCCAGGTCCATCAACACACTTAGGTCCCGTCCAGTAACCGTCAACGTCGCCTGGCCGGGACGGCTGCCAGGATTGAACTGATGATGGGTGATCACGCCATCGATCAAAACCTCAGGCTGGGCTCCAAGTATCACGGCGATGATCACTCGCTTCAGCGGATTGACAGTACCGCTTTGAAGCAGGCCATAATCGAACAAGCCATTGCGTACGAGGTTGAAGGTAAGCTGAAAACCATCCCCGTTCCCGGTATCGCTGGTGACCTCGACCTGCTGCAACGCGCTGATCAGGTCATACGATGCCGGTAGCGGCACCGTATCGCCGACCAGTAACAACAGTCGCACGCCGAGGATGTTAGGGAACATAGTTAGGAAGTCGATTGCGGCAGCAGAATCACAATGGCACGAGCGGTTTCAGCGGTCAGTTCCTCTGGACGGAAGCACTCATTCGCATCGGCGATGCGCCAAAACTGCGTGGGATCGCCCAGGTATCGGGCGGCGAGATTGTCTAGCCGGTCGCCTTGCACCACGAGGTGTTCCATCACCGGCGTGCCTGTGCCGACCGGCGGCAGGAACCGGCGTTCGACAGAGCGAATCGAACGGAGTTGGCCGTCGGACTGCAGTTGTTGCTGAGTTTTGACTGCCAGTGATGCATAACGACTGGTGGCTTCAAACATGACTTAGATCCTCCTGCCGATGCTGGCACTAAAGTTACCCGCAGCACTGAGAGCCACACCGGCACCGTTGAGGGTGGCCATGCCCTCTTTGATCATTTGATGGGCCATGAACAACGCGCCGCCGGGGCTGAGCAGGCCCAGTTCGTGATAGCTGAGCACCGTGAGATCAAGTGAGACGTTGGCGTGGATCGGGTTTAAGTTCGGATCAAACAGCTCTTCGCTAATCGAAAAGCCAGCGAGCCGAACAGGCAGAATCCGTTTCACGCCCCAAACCAGAATCGCTAGTGGGACCGCCGGCTGGATGACTTCGAGCACGCCGGCTTGCATCAGCACTTCATTGGCGATGACGCGGGCGCTCTTGGGATACAGCAACATTTCTAAGGACGCGAGTTGCGGATGAATACCCAGGGCGGCGGTAATCGGGTCCGCCTTTTCCAGTTGATCGGTCGCGTCCAGCACCACCTCGAGCCGGATCGACTCCTCGGGGGGCCCGGCCAGACGCACCGGTTCAGCGCCGAGGGCTTGCCCGCCGCCATCGCCATTGCTCGGAGAATGGGTGCGCGCCCGCAGCGTCCGAGAAATCGTCTCGGGGTTGTATTGAAAGACGATTAGGCTCGCCAACGGATTGGCGGGATCCAGCGCGATCAGAGCGCCTTTTTGCAGGCGAGGTGAGCCGGGAAAGCTAGTCATCGCTGCGACTTTCAAACGTCACGAGGTGGTCATGTGTCGCGCGGTCCCGGTTATCGCCTAACAAGGACTTAACCATTGTAATCACAGAGTTTGGCGAAGCGTTCAGGGTTGCGTGGGGGACGATCTGGGCACTCCTCCACCGACGGCGGACGTTCCGCGGGACCGAAGCGGTCTTCGTTTTCCGCCTGGGCGGCAAAGCTGAGGCATTGGTCTTGGTTGATGGACCGGACCGAGCCAGAGGTGTGGCGAGTCTCGGTCCGCGGTTCGGTCCGGATTCGTGTCACCACCACGTTGGCGAACCGCAGGTACTCAAAGATGCGTTCCCAGGGCCGGAAACCCGGACCCCGGCGAGCGATAAATTGGTCGATCGCCTGCAGCAACTGCGCCGCTAGTGGCGAATCCATAGCGATGCCGAACAGAGCGACACGGTCCGCCGGATCGGTTAGCTGATTGAACAGATCGAGGAACTGGCCAGCGAGTTGATCGTTGAGAATCTCGTCGCCAATCAACAAATTGGACGCTTCTTCGGGGCTGCGGAAGCCAACGCGGACGATCGTGTCGCTCAGCTTGGCACTGGGGAGGATGCTCGAGCGCGAACCGAGCAGTTCGCCTCCCGGATTCGGTGCGACGAGCGGCGTGTCGGCGGGCAGACGCGATTGCAGGAGTTCGCGCAGACGTTGACCGCGCCGCGCGGATAGGTCGCGGTTAAGTTCCGCTTCGCCTGCCTCAGGCGAGGCATAGCCATTGATCTCGGAGATCGTCCAGCCCTCGGACAATCGCTGTTGCACCTTGGCAAACAGTTGCTGCGATAACGCCCGCAACTCGGAGTTGCATGTGTCTTGTACCGAGTTTAGCCGAAAGTAATAGCGGTGCCGCTCTCGATCTTCCACATTATAAGGAACGTTTACCGGATAAGGCCGTGGGGGAACATCCTCAATGCACTCATAAGCCGTCGGACAGATGCACTCACGGCAAATTTCGCGCGAGATCGTGGGACCGCCGAATCGGCCACCAATGCCAATCTGAACACCCTGATTACTGCTGCCTGGGTTGGTGACACTGCCGGTGATTGTGGTGCCGCCAATCTGGACGCCTCCGCCGACACGAGACTGTACATTGCCACTCTTCGTACCGACAAAGACTTCACCTTCACCGACTACACTCGTGCGGTCGGTACCGACGCGCGTGCGGGCCCGGGTACCGATCTCTGGCTCGCTGCCGGTATTGCGAGCTTCCCCTTCGACTTCGGCGCGGACCCCCGGCCGACCTTTGCCTGGAGCAACATTGACTCCGGCGGTAACGGTAGCCGCTCCAGTGGTCTGACTTGAAGGCGTCAAACGACCGCGAATCTCGCGGGTGGTAAAGCCCTCACAAACCTGAAATACCACTCCTGGTGGACTAAAATCTACTCGTCGCCGGGACCGCCGGAAATCGCGTCCTTGGCAGTCACACAGGTACCGGAACACATGCATGCGAACCCGATCTTCACCGCGCGGCGGTAGTTCCAAGGTTGCTCGTTGCGGAGCTCCGCCGCGCAGCTGAGTCTCGCGAGTCTGGCGGCGGAGCACCCCGGAGGCGACGCCGGATCCCTGCGACTGCTGCACGACATGTGTCAGTTCATGAGCAAGGAGTCGCTGGCCAGCGTGCGTCGCCGGTGCGAAGCGACCGGCAGCAAACACGATGTTGTGGCCGACGGTGTAGGCGTTGGCGTTGACGTCTCGAGCTGATTGGTCGGCTGCCCCGCCGGTATGCACTCGTACGCCAGAGAAGTCGTGTCCAAATCGTTGCTCCATGCTTTGGCGGAGCCCCGTTTCCAGCGGCGTCCCGGAACTCGCAAGGACGGCATCGACGGTTGCCGGGGCTGGTTCCAAGGCCTGACTGGCCGGGCCGGGAGCGTAGCGCTGGATGCTCAGCGGAGCGGTGCCGGCGGTCGACGACACTCCGTTGCTTAACACCTGATCGGCGATCCGGTCCGCTTCCTGTTCGAGCGAGTCGTTGACGGCACCGATCGCGAGTTGTCGCTGGAGCAGTTTCTTTTTCTTGGCGCAAGCGGCGCACTGTCCACCGCCGGGCGCGTGGTTGCCGCAGTGGCACTGGCGCTGCAGCAAGCCTTGAACCAGCGGTGGTGAACTGACCTTTTGCGGAGTTGCTGCGACGGCGATGTGATTCATGCTCGCTGCCCTCGAGGGCTCAGACCACGGTAGACCGATTGAGCAATCTGTTGGCCGAGTTGTTGCGGGTCAGCTCCGCTCCAGGCGATATCGCCCACGGACAGCCGCGCCAGTGTAGCTCCTTGGCTCAGATGCGGCCCCACCGCGCCGTTTGCGAGCAACCGGGTTAACTCGGCCGTCAGACTGGCGGTGAAAATCGACTGTTGGTCTGCTGGCAATTCAAAACCATCCAACACCAGTCGCTCGATCTGCAACTGCACGTTCATGCGATCGCCTCGGAGGGTTGGACGAGGCGGAAATCGGCTTCGCTGATCGGTTTTTCGAGCTTCCGAAACTCGTTTCGTGCCGCCTCGAAGATCTCTGCCATACTGACCGGTCCGCCGGCGCAGGCCGCGAGAAAGGCTGCGTTGATCGCAATGTTCTGAATGCTGCCGCCGGTGAGATTGAGCTCCGCCAAACGTTGATAATCCAGCGCGTGTGTGGCGGTCTGAGACGGAAAAACGCGTTCCCAGATCCGGCGGCGTTGGACCGTTCCAGGGAACGGAAACTGGATGATGAATCGCAATCGACGGATGAAGGCTGGATCCAGTGACCGCTTCATATTCGTGGCGAGAATTGCTACGCCTCGATAACTCTCCATCCGTTGCAACAGATAGTTGATTTCGATATTGGCGTAGCGATCGTGACTGTCTTTGACTTCACTGCGTTTGCCGAACAACGCGTCGGCCTCGTCAAAGAACAGAACTGCGCCGCCCTGCTCCGCGGCATCGAACAGCTTGCAAAGATTCTTTTCGGTCTCGCCGATGTACTTGCTGACGACCTGTGAAAGATCGATCCGGTACAGGTTGAGCTGAAGTTCGTGCGCCAGCACTTCAGCCGCCAACGTCTTGCCGGTGCCGCTCTCACCAGCGAACAGGGCGGCGATGCCCAAGCCCCGGCTCATCCGCTGGTTGAATCCCCACCGTTGGTAGACGATGTACTGTCGGCTGACCTGATCCATCATCTGGCCGAGGAGTTTTTTCTCGGCTTCTGGCAACACCAAGTCGTCCCAGCATTGTGTTCGGTTCTCCAGACGCTGAGCGAGCGCATCTAAGGGCGGTCGAGTCATCTGCAAACACGCATTCCAAGCATGTCTGAAAAGCGAGGAGGAATGATCTTCCAGAGCATCGCCGGCGACGCGCTGAGCATCGCTGGCACCCGCGGTGGTGACGCTTGTCTCCAGTAAGCTGAGCTGGGCGAGACGCTGGATATCTGGCAGATTCAAATTGAACTGGCTGGCGAGCCGTTCAGCCGCCGATCGCGACTCTGCCCCCAGCAACTCCCGCCAAGCCTGTTCTTGTTCCGCTGCTGTAGGTTTCGTGATTTCTAAGGTCAATGTGTCGCGTCTCAGTTGAGGCCAGGGCTGACGCGAGTCTAGGAACACCAAACCCGACAGCTTGTCCAACAGACGCATCACCGCCACCGAAGGCTGCTCATCGGCCCGGGCATCGAGGTACAGGGCGATCGGCAAAAGCTGACTTTCACGCTCGGTGAGCCGCGCGAGCATCTCCAGTTCGGACCCCGCGGTCGGCAGCAGATCCGCAGGTAACCGGTACAGCGTCAAGCCGAGTGTCTGTGCGGCGCTCGTTGCGATCATCAGCTTGCTGGCGGTGTCACTGCCGAGCAGATGAGTCACGGGGATTTCGCGCGTGGCGAGCCTGAGGTGCGCAAGCACGGCGTCCACCTGTCGTTGCTGCGATGCCGGCAGGTCATTCACGGGCATGACCGGGGCCAGCAGTGGCATCAAGCGATCGTCGAGGTAGTTGAGTCCCTTGATGAAATTGACGATCCGCTCGTCAGCTCGCAGTGGGCTGGTCGTCAGCGGTTGCCCGCCGGGTTGGTTGATCTCGATCAATCGCCAATATCGCAGCGGACGCTCGGGCGAGATCGCATCCCAAACCGGCTCGTCGAACAGCGCCAGCCCCAGAGCAAAGGTTGGGTAAGCCTGATTGGCATCGCCCTGGGCCGCGGCACAGAGGGCAGGCACCCGCGTATCGAACTCCATCGCTGCACACAGCAGCAACAGATTCTGTTCAAAACCATTCAAACCAAATCGCTGGCTCAGCAGCGGCAACGCTGGGCAAAAGGCTGATTCGGTTCCGATATCAGCAGCGGCGTCAGCGGACGGTAGCCGTTGGGCACCATCCGCAGCGTTGCCTGCGACCATCGAGTGGCCGGATTCAGCCAGCCGTTGTAGCCGGGACTTGAGCTCGGCCAGCGCCGCTTGCAGGTAACGATCATTGGCTTCGTGCCAGAGTGCCAGCTCGCTCATGAGATGGTCACCTGTTGCGCGTCATCGAATGCCCAGCGCGGCGGCTGCGGCAATTCTCGGTACCTGAAGGGCTGGCTATCGATGCCATCCACCCGCAATCGCACCACCGCTCCGGTCACCACGGGAGCATTCTCAAAGGTAAAGTGGAGCGTATCGGTATCGGCAGGGTGAGTCGTGGCGACGGCCTCGCGATCGGCGATCGACAAGCTGGCGCGTTGGCTGGGGCGAATCGGCGGGCGGCAAGTCACGGTTAGCGTGACCTGACCGGCATTGTCTCGCGGTACAGGGCTAGGGGGCGCCAATTGTATGATTTTAGGCGCCAACGCTAACGGCAATTGATTGGTCATCTGCTCGACGCCGCCGGTGACGGTGGTCACGGTAACGGTGTAGAGACCGGCGGCCCACTGGGCTGACGCGGCCTCATCGTCATCAATCAGCACGGTCACCTCAGTCGCCGAACGGGAGCTCGCCGGCACTGTAATCGCATGCGACAGGTTCAAACGCGGATGCTCAAATCGAACACGGACGGTCTCACCGATGAGATTGCGGCCCCGAATCGTGAGCACCGTACCCAGTTGGGCGCTGGGATAGGAATGTCGATGCAGACGACGTGTAGCCTGATCCAGTGCGTCGATATGAATACTCTCGATGGCCGGCAACGATCCGAGCAACAGCTCGGATCCCCGGTCCTCCTGGCCGCGGCGGAGAACCGGCAGTGCGGACGGCACGGATTCCTCGCTATCGAGCTGCACCACCGTGCCCTGATAAGCGACCGACAAGGCATAGGGAGCCTGAAAAAACACCGACCACAACTTCGAAAGCTCTTCCAGTGATAAGGAAACCGGAGTGAACTTGATCTGCTCACTTGCTTCGTGAAGGTTCGAACCGCTCAAACTCGGCGTGCTGACAATCGCGTCTTCCACCATGGGCCGCAGCAATACCGGTTTGGCATGGAGGTCGCGCACGGCAGCTCCCAGCATCCGTTGCGGCTCGAGTTCGAGTTCATTGCCATAGAACGATAAGAGGTAATGCAGATCGATCGCCGCCGTGGGGCGCTGTAGCAGTGATCCATTGCTGGACCGAGTCAGCAGGTCGTGATTGCGGAGCGCGGTATTGGGCGTAACCTGATACAAGAACAACCGCACTCGGGGCACATCTAAGGGGGTGTTGCTCGGCCGCTCCGTCAGCACGTCGGATCCGGGGAGCACCGACTGGATCGCGGCGCGAATGATTTGCGCCAGGCCAGTGGTGACCGTCGCAATTGCAAGTGCATTGCTCATCGCCGTCCCCGCGTTTGCTGGTTGAGATATTCATCCAGACCGATCGCAGCCGATTTCGGGATTGCCTTCCGCACGGCGGGCGCGGTGAGCTGAGCACGCACCTCGAGGCGTCCGATCGTGACTTGAATGACTGCTGATTCGGCTGGGGCGAGTGGTGCGATCGCCGGTCGCTGCGTGTCCGGAGCAGGTCGCACGCTGGGCATCCGTGATTCAGCATGCAAGCGGGACAGATCCGCTTCCCAGGGAGCCAGCTCTTGTGCCTGAGGCAAAGATGCTGACTGGTGCAGCCGAGCTTGCGGAGCTTCGTCCGGCACCGCTGGAATACTCGGCAATACGGTCGCCTCTCCAGGGACACCGGCACGAGCCGATGTTGGTTTCGCGAGAGTGTCGCTCCTCGCCCGCTTTGCCGCTGGAACCGCTCGAACGCTAACAGGAGATTCGCGAGGGTTCGTAAGGTTCAGAAGCTGTGAAACGTTGCTCCGAAATAGACTAGCGGGCGAAGCTATAACGGGCGAATGAGCCGCAGTGGATGGCAGGTCGATATCGACAGCTGCGATCGAATCCTCCTGCTCCCGAGCTGCCGGACTGTGGATTGCTGGAGACGATCGCGGAATGGTGGAAGCCACGGATCCGTTACTGGTGGGCTCGTTCTGCTGCGGCCATGAAGGCGGCTGCGCGGGCTGGGCTGTCTCCATCGGCCCTGCCGCCGCAGAGTCCGTTGGTGGTGAGTTTGATGCTGGCGAGGTCGTGGCAGACAGAATCTGCGACTCAGCGCCGCTCAGCAAAGGTTCGGGCGATGCTGATGGCGGTGCATAGCGCGGCGCGATCAGTGGCTGCACGATGGCTGCCGCTCCCCAGGCACGCTCCGCAATTCGCTCGAAGAAGTCGCTCATCCGTCCACCATCTCCAGATAAGCCTGACGGCGACGAGGGGCCAGCGACAGGATCTCCGCTTCGCTCCATCCGTAGGCTTGCGCCAGCGTGTGCACATCATGCAGGAGCCGTTTGGCGCAGGCCGCAATCTCACACCACAGAAACGTGCCGATATCGAGCAGCGGATGCCAACACCGATCACACGCCGGACAAACAAGTTTCAGCACGATTTCCTGCAGCGGATCACATTTCAGGACATGCTCCGCCAGCTTCTGAATCACCGCGTCGGGCAGTTCATCGGCCGTGAGCGGCTGAGCATCGCCACCACTGGCGGTTTGCAAGCAACAGTGAGCGAGCTGGCGGCGAGCCTGCTGCCGATGGTTATGAGTCGACAGCAACAACAAGTCGCGACTGCACGGTAGGCGGAAGCTTAAGTGAAAACCAGCGACGGACAACGACTCGGATGCACTAGGCGGCTCCCACGGTGGAGCACTCATCTGGGTTACGTCAAAGGAGAACTCCAGTCGCTGCGCGCAGCTGGGGCACTGCGCAAACGCTTGGAGATTAGGACCAAACAGGCTGCTGCGTAGCCCCAATAACAGGCGGTCTCGTTCGCCCAAGCTCAGGTCGAGCAGTTGCTCATAGGATCGCTCGGGATAAGCCACCGCTAGAACGGTGAGCGCCTGTTCCACCGAGCTTTGCCGCTCGCCGGTTTCCCAAATGCGAAGCAGATCGCTGGCGGTGAGTTGCACCATCTTGCCCTAGTCCATCAGAGGCTCAGTGAAGGTTCTGTCGGTTCCGTCACATCCATATCTCGTTCCCAACCTTCGTTTTCCAGTTTAATACTTTGGATTGCCACGGCATTCGCATTGGCATCCAGATCTGGCAACGACTGGAACTCGGATACCCAGCAGCGGAAGATCTTATAGGCGAGAGCCAGTTGCCCAGCTTCGTTATAAACCTCAAGAATGATTTCCTTGCGGAAATCTTTCAGAGAGGCTTCGGCCCCCAGGCCGCCGCCGAAGTTCCAGACTTTGTTGGCCCACAGCTCAAAGTCTCGATCGTGCGTGACCCCGCGTTCGAGCGTGATCGGTTCAAACTTCGTCCGCCCGGGAGACTTGCGACTGGTGCTGGGATCGCCGCCTTCGCGGTGCTCGATCACCTCGGTCGAGCGTTTAAGGGCACCGACTTTGCTGATTCCCGCAACATAACGTCCATCCCATTTGACGCGAAACTTGAAGTTCTTGTAGGGATCAAACCGTTGCGCGTTGACACTAAACTGAGCCATCTTGCAACTCCGGTGAATGCTAGGTTGCGATTTCTCCAGCCATCTGTTGGATCTGAATGACCACAAACTCAGCCGGCTTTAAAGGGGCAAAGCCGACGACAATGTTGACGATCCCCTGATTGATATCGCTTTGGGTGGTGGTCTCACGGTCGCACTTCACGAAATAGGCTTCGCGCGGCGACTTCCCTTGAAACGCACCTTGGCGGAACAGATCCTGCATGAACGCGCCTAAGTTGAGGCGGATCTGTGACCAGAGCGGCTCATCATTGGGTTCAAACACAACCCACTGAGTGCCCCGGTAGAGGCTTTCCTGGATGAACAGTGCTAGTCGCCGTACCGATAGGTATTTCCATTCCGAAGCCAGCCGATCGGCTCCGCGCCAGGTGCGAGCGCCCCAAATCACGCGGCCGGTTACGGGAAACGTCCGCAGACAATTAACCGCCAGCGGGTTGAGCTGGCCGTTTTCACCGTCGGTCAGCCGCACCGTCAGCTCGGCCACCCCATTGAGAGTCGCTTCAATCCCAGCTGGCGACTTCCACACACCGCGGGCGGCGTCGGTTCGGGCGATCACGCCCGCGACGGCGCCGCAGGGTGCAAAGTCGGCCAAACGGCCTTCCTGCAGCGGGTCAGGCAGCCGCACTCGGGGAAAGTAAACCGCCGCATTTTCACTGCGGGCGAGACCCCAATCGGAACTGTCCACACCGCTGTCGGGATCAGTCAGGTCGGCGACTTCCGTCCAGCTTTCCAGCGGATCGACGATGTACATTGCGCGTCGCCGGGTGCAGTAGGCCGCAGCGGCGGAACGCGTCTGAGCGCTGAGATCGCCGTCGTCGCCATGTCGCAGCGGTGGAATGCACAGCAGGTTAAACAGATCCGCCCGCTCCAGTGCCCACAGCCCCTGTTTAGCGTCTTCCAGACTGGCTCCCGAGATCACGGCGTCTGTAATTGCGTTGCCGTCGCCACCATTCTCAAAAGGGGTGGAAGAGGCATCGTCAAGCAACGGATCGGCTCCGGCGGGCGGATCACCACTGGCAGGAGCTGGCCGCGACTGGGGCACTGCTCCGTTGACCCGCACGAGCTTCGATTCCTGCGCTAAGACACCTGTTACAAACCGCCGGTGACCGCTCTCCGTCGAAAGATTGAGAAAACTCTCGGTAATCCCGCTGAGTGTGTCGCGGATGGTGAGATTGAACAGCGTGTTGTCACCTTCGCCCGGCAGCAATGGACGCGTGTTGTAATCGAGCCGCACACGCAGCCCATCGCCCCACAGACCAGGGCTGGCAGCGACCAGGCCCAGGTCGCCGATCGACACGGTCGCTGCCGTTGCGCCGTTGTGAACTCGAACCACCAGTGCATCAGCGCCTCCATTGCTGAAGAATTGGCTGACGGCATAACCCAGGGTGCTTTCCCGCCACAACGTGCCGAAGACGCGTTCAAACTCCGCGAAACTTTGCACTCGCACCGGCTCATTGATGGGCCCTCGGAGGGCGCGGCCGATAAAGGCGGTGATCGACGTGGCCACGCCGGTGATGGTGCGAACCCCGCTGGGAACCTCTTCAACGTACACACCGGGATAAGTGAATTGCGTCGGCATCGCACCACTCCGGAGGGCAAGAGATCGCGTCCGGGGAGTGAGAAGCCCCACTGCCCCTGATCTCTAACAGAATGCTGCCTCCGGCAAAGTTCAAGCGAAATCCATCTAGTTTTTAAAGATTCTTATCTACCTAAAAAGGTGCCAACCCTGAATGCAAAGGGTTGGCAGAATTTTTAGATGGAAGGGAAGGAATCAGATTCACCCTTCCTAAGAATCGATCGCCGGATGGAACATTGCCGAATCAAACCCGCGGCACTGTTTACCGGGCGATGTCAAAAGCAAAGATGAGGTCCTGATCGCGCAGGTACAACGTGCCGTCGGCGATCACCGGGTGGGCCCAAATCGCACCGCTGCCCCGATCGATCTGCGTGGTTTCCGGCAGCTTCAATTCACCGACCTTCTTGAACTGCTCACGACTGGGCTCAACCAACATCAAGGTGGCATCTTCGTCGTTATAGCAATACAGCCGGCCGTCGGCGAAAGCGATCGAGCCACTGCGATTGGGTCGCATTCGCTCTTCCCACAGCGTCTCACCGGTCTGGAGGTCTTGTGCCATCCACGTCCCGCCGCTGCTCTTGCTCGACCCGTAGATCACGCCGTCGACCAGCACCACACCGCCATGATGATTCTGCATCGACTTGGTGCTGAGGTGATACAGCGCTTCGGCTTGCAGCGAACGGTTGTCGCCAGCAGTCAACCGCAGCAGGACATTGCCGGCGCCATAGTCGCTGGTGTGATAGAGCAAGTTGTCATGCGCGATCGGCGTGGGGATGACAGCGACATCGTTGCCCGTCGCGCTATTTTGAAACAGCAATTTGCCACTTTCGGCGTCAAAGGCTGATACACCTGACTTGCTGGCCGTGACATAGAAGGAGACGTTGCCGACGCTGTGACGCAGCGGCGAGACGTACTGGGCCTGATCGTCGACGCCGTGGCTTTGCCAGACGACCTGGCCCGATTTCTTATCGAACCCGACGAGGAAGCTCGTTCCGCCGGGGGTTGCGATCACACGGTCGCCGTCAATCAACACCGACTCGCTAAAGCCCCATTTCGGAATCGTCGCCTGGAAATCAGCGACGAAATCGACTGACCATACGAGCGTGCCTTCGTCCAGGGTCAAACAAGCCAACACGCCCGCGTCGCTGAGCGCGTAGACGAAGTCGCCATCGAGCGTGGGTGTGCTGCGCGGCCCGCCGCCCCAGCCGTGGGCATAGTCTTCGCCCGTCGTAGCGCGGCTGATCCGTGATTCCCAGATCAACTTCCCTTCCGTTGCGTCGATGCACAGCGTGTAGCAGCCGTCTTCGCGGGTGCCCATCGTGTACAAACGGTTGTCGCGAATCGAGAACGCCGAATAGCCGATGCCAGCTCCGCCGAACTCCCACTTGAGTTTCGGTCCGCCTTCCGGCCATTCCTGCAACAGCTGCTGGGGCGCGGCATGGCCATCGCGGTTGGGCCCCCGCCACTGGGGCCAATCGGCCTCTCCAGCAACACACAATGGGGCAGATGCCAATGCGAGCAAGCAAAAGGTTAAGCGACTCATCATCATCGGATCGACTGGGGCAACTGGGACGGTGGTGAAGCGGTCAGGAGTGGATTGTCAGCGACTCCGCCGGATCGCGGGCGACAATAGACTCCTGACCCCTTGGTCAGCAGTGTAAACGATGGGGCTACTTTGCCGCGACCAGTTCGGGGGCGGTTTGCAGCAAGATCATGTCGCGGTATCTGCCCGGCAGATCGAGCAACGTTTCATGAGTCCCGACCTGCACGATTTGGCCACCCTCGATCACCACGATCTTGTCTGCCCCGCGGATCGTGCTCAAACGGTGTGCGATCACAAACGCCGTCCGCCCGCGGAGCAGTTTGCTGAGGCTCTGCTGAATCAACCGTTCACTTTCGCTGTCGAGGTTGCTGGTCGCTTCATCGAGGATCAGGATCTTGGGATCGGCCAGAATCGCGCGCGCGATCGCAATCCGTTGCCGCTGGCCGCCGGAAAGCTTGAACCCGCGTTCGCCGATCCAAGTTTCGTAACCTGCCGGTAAGGCACTGATAAAATCATGAGCCGCCGCTGCGCGAGCCGCAGCGATCAGTTCCTCCTCGCTGGCATGCTTGCGGGCGTAAGCGATGTTCTCGGCGATCGTCCCATCGAACAAGAACACGTCCTGCTCGACGATCCCCAGCAGCCGGCGGTAACTCTGCGGTTCGACATCACGCAGGTCGTGACCATCGACCAAAATGCTGCCTTCGGTCGGATCATAAAACCGCGCGATCAGATTCGTCAGCGTCGTTTTGCCGGCGCCGCTGCGTCCCACGAGCGCCACCGTCTCACCGGGTTGCACCTCCAGATCGATCCCCTGCAACACGCTCGTCTGTGTGTTGGGATAGGCGAAACCGACGCCGCGGATGGAGACCGC
>CALELC010000466.1 GCA_937904535.1 uncultured Planctomycetaceae bacterium | reverse complement strand
CCGCCATAGCCCGACATCCACATCGATTCCGCAGGCGTGATCAGTTCGCGACCGGTCCCAACCTTATAGGTCGATTCAGCCCCGCCGGCTGACAGCGGCATCAGGCCAATGCTCAGACAGGCCAGCGCCACGAGCCGGATCAATCCTGGGGTTCTGCGATTCGACGTTCGGCTAAACGGGGTGAGATGGGCGGAGGTTCGAGAAC
Source organism: uncultured Planctomycetaceae bacterium (assembly GCA_937904535.1). Lineage (GTDB taxonomy): Bacteria > Planctomycetota > Planctomycetia > Pirellulales > Pirellulaceae > UBA6163. Next base: position 32,711 of record CALELC010000466.1, on the reverse strand, counting down.
CGGTTGCGTTTATGGCGCGTGTCAGAGTTGCCCAGAGCATAAGGTGGGTTGCCAGGTCGTGTAAGAAATGACAGCAGCGGGCCCGGTGGGAGCCTGCCCCAAACGTTGCCCGAGTATAATCCCTGCGCCGACCAGGAGGGGTGAGCGAACTCAGCCGGCGGCAAAGACTTCGGCTGCCAGTTCAAACGAACGCAGTCGAGCGGCATGATCGTAAATCTGCGCCGTGGCGATCAGTTCATCAGCCCCGGTCGCTTCAACAATTTCTTGCAATTGCCGGCGAACCGTTTCGGGTGAACCCACCGCCGAGACACGCGTCATCCGCTCCACATGAGCACGCTCGGGAATCGACCAGCGTCCTTCCAGGCTGTCGACCGGCGGTGGCAGCTCGGTGGGTGTGCCACGAATCAAATTCAGAAACTGCTGTTGCAAGGTCGTGAACAGCCGCTGTGCTTCGGCATCGGTGTCAGCCGCAAACAGGTTGATGCCAACCATCACGTAGGGCTGAGCAAGCGTTTCGCTCGGCGTGAAATAGGTTCGGTACAAATGCAGCGCTGGAAGCAAGTAGTCGGGAGCGAAGTGCGAAGCAAAGGCAAATGGCAAACCGAGTTGCGCAGCCAGCGTCGCACTGAAATCGCTTGAACCGAGCAGGTAGATGGGGATGTTTAGCCCTTCACCGGGAATCGCACGCACCGGTTGCCCCTCAGCCGGCGGCTGGAAGTAAGACCTGAGTTCTTGTAAGTCTTGCGGGAACGTGTCACCGCTGCTGCCCAGATGCCGGCGGAGTGCGCGGGCCGTCCGTTGATCGCCGCCAGGAGCTCGTCCTAGACCGAGATCGATCCGGCCAGGGAACAGCGATTCCAATGTGCCGAATTGTTCCGCGATCACCAGCGGCGCGTGATTGGGCAGCATCACCCCGCCGGCGCCGACTCGGATCCGTGAGGTACCGCCAGCGACGTGCGCGATGACGACCGACGTGGCAGCACTCGCGATCCCAGGGATGTTGTGATGCTCGGCCAGCCAGTAGCGGTGGTACCCCCAACGCTCGGCGTGTTGGGCCAAGTCGAGCGAGTTTCGCAGCGCATCAGCGGGCACGCCGCCAATCCGAATCGGAGCCAAATCCAAAATCGAGTAGCGGACATTCGCTAGTGCACTCACAACCGGTTCTCCTCGCAAAGCAGCGTGCGACTCTCGGAATGCCTGTCGCTCACGGCGAGGAAGTCCCAGCCTGAGTCAGTTGCCTCAGCGGCGACCTTGACGATTCCGCTCAACTTTGCCTGCAGTGCACGACCTGTGCCCTGCGGCCAATTGATTGTTGCGGCGGCCGCTGGTTTCGCAACGGCATAGCAGTTGCAGATTTCACGATCTGACCACAGCAATGGCTAACGCGTGAAGTCGCGCCCTCGGCAGCGACATTCCCAGCCTGAGTTGCGAGTGCTAAACCCGTTCCTGCTTCCACCCAGCTGAGGATCTTTGAACATGTACGTTACCCGACGACGCGGACCGACTCTGTTTGGCCTGTTGGCGTCCCTATTGCTGGCTCTGCTGTTGGTGATGCTGATCGTTGGCTGGTGGCGCAATTGGTTCAATGTTTCCTCGCGCAACGCCGATCAACAGGTCGAACTGGGGTTGACCATCAATAAGGACGAAGTCGAGCGCGACCTTGGAAAGCTGCGCGATGAGACACAGCGCGTTGCCGAAACCGCCCAAGTGGCCGCCGGCCTGACCACACTGGAAGGCACGGTGACGGCGATCACACCGACTCAGCTCACCCTGCGTGTGGACGACCAAGAGCATACGCTTGCCCTCGATGAAGTCACCGAGTTCTACTTAGAAAATCAGGAAACCGAAGCCGGCACGATTCAACAAGGTGATGCTGTCCGGGTGACTTTCCAAGAGACCGATGGCCAGAAAAGAGCTTCACGCGTCACCGAATTAGAACCCGCTCCCCAATCGTAAGCGGCAGCGGACTCAGCGTCAGTCTTGCACGGGGCCGATGTATTCCTTGGCCACCACCACATTGTCAAAGTAGACCGTGTTGATGCGGTTCCGCGTCCAGCGATCGGTCACATAACTTTCGAGGGCCAAAGAATTGGCCCACAGCGTGGGCGATGTCCGCCATTGAAATCCACTCCAGTGACTCTGCAGTTGGCCATCGATCCAAAAGGCTTGCTCACCGTCGCGTTCGCCGGGTGTGTTGTGTTGATCATCAGTTCAACGCAGATCCAACGATCACGAGGAATCTTTGAACCACTGGCCGGTAGAAACTGGTTGCCCCAGAACTTCCCATCGGGAGCCGCCTTCATTTCCGGCCAGTAGGTGTAGAAACTCCAGCGTCCCGGCGGTGGCGTTCTGCCATGGTTGCCCCATGGCTCAACACCGGTGACAAACCGGCCCACGCCGTCAGGACGTATCCCGGCTTGACCGAAACCCGACCACTTGTCGCGGCCCCTCAGCCCTTTGTTCGCGCGAATGCGGACTTGATGGTGGGTGTAATCGCAATCCGCAGCGAACTTGACGTAGTAGCGAATAAATACCGGATCGCTGGGCTGAAACCATTTCGTGGCCCCGCCGCCGGTGTTCTCGCCTAAAGTCGCAGTCACTCGCATCACCTGAGTACCAACGCGCGGATCGCTATCAGGATCTGCCACCAGCGACACAATCGACGAATCCGTTGTGTGTTCGTCCCAGTTCGAAAAATCAGCCGACTCAAAATCGTCGGCGAAAATGACGCGTGGGTCGCTGGAAAGCTTAATGTCACCAGAGAACTCACCCACAAAACCTTGCAACTCACGCAGCGGGCTGGTGGCGGTCTGGTCAACCACTCCCTCCTCACCGCAGGCGAACGAAGAGACCCACACCGCCACTAGCCCGGCCGTCAGACACCAGCGCTGATTCATCTGCTGCTCCCCTACGACTCAAAGATCTTTCCGTCGCAAGCGACTGATCTGGATGATTGTAGAGCGAGCGAGAGTCCATCGCGATGCAATTGCGGCAGACAGGTACCGGACCGCTCCCGCGCATTCTCGGTCTAGCGGTGCCGGTTCCAGTCGACCATCAGCGGCATTACCAGTACCCGAGCCAGCGGAAGCGCTAGCGCGACACCGCACAAGCAAGCCATGAAGCTCGCTTCCGGATAAGGAATCAGCGTCGCAAGAACGATCGCCAACAGCAGTACCAACATCATCCAGCCCCCCACCAGCTTGGCAACGATGCCGGATGAAACGATCCGCATCTGCAGACCGATGGCCGCCACCACTGCGGTAGCGACCGCTTTCAGAGTCAATAAACCTGCAGCCATCTGAGGTACCCACGACAGCAGGCTGTACAGCCTTTGCTGCACTTCACTCCACTGGGTCTGAACCATGAACCAGCGAAGGAACAGCGCCAGCGGAATCAGATACATGGCGGCTGAGACGATCGTCATCATCAAAATGAACCATTTGCGACCACTCATCCCGACCCACCAGTACGCAACCAGTCGGCCGATCGCCAGCACCGCTGCAGCCAGCACTATCGCCGCTGAGAGCCGCAGCCCCGTCGCCCCTGGAGTCATTCCACCGCCAATGGCAACCGCTTGATCCGTTGCCCATTGCATCCAGGTTTCACGATTGTTCGGCCACAAGCTCCAGAGCAGGAACACGAAGACGACGCAACTAAACACGCTCGCCACAACAGACAACCACACCGCCGCCCGCGTCCAAGCGAGCTGAACCGACGTGAGGGGACTGGTCAACAAGTGGGATGGCAACGTCGATCCGGTGCCTGACCTGGCATCCTGCCCGCCGCAAACAGAAACACCGGCGAGGTAGCCAAAGCCCAAGAGGACCAGCACCACCATTGCTGGATTGAGGGGCAACAGGCACCCAGCGATCAAAATGCCCGGTAGCACGCCGATCAAGAGCGTGCGAAGCGCAAACAATTTGATGTTCGCAAACTCATTCCACGCCAGCGCCTGCAGCGGCGAAGCATCAACATGCTCGGCATACGCGGTCGCGTCCTGCGATACCGCCGCGGGCTGACTGGCATGCTCTGCAACCAATCCCATGGTTGCCGTGCGAGCCACCACAACCACCCGCAGCGCCGCCAGCACGGCCGTTACATACAGAGTTGCTGAAATTACCTGTGCGGCAATGAAAGCTGCGGTCCGCCAGCGGAGATCTTCCAAGTGCGCCGAACCCATGATGAGCCACAGCATCCCATAGGAAGTGATGAGACAAATCGCTAACCACACCAGCCGGTGCCAGCCTCGACGCAGCGGTTTCCAGGCCACCACCATCAACCAAATCGCCGCACCCGAAAAGAACAAGCAGGGTGTGACCAGTGGAACGGGGACACCCATGACGCGCAAACTGACAGCAAAGCTCAGCCAACAGGCACTGATCCAAAGGGTCTTAATGAAGACTGGAACGACCGCGATCTTCCAGGACTTTACCGGCTGCTGCAATATCCAGTGACTGCAACCGCTGGCAGGACTCAACAGGTCGACGCCCTGCGAATAGTCAAACAAGATCGCGCCGGCCAAGCCCACAGGCAGCAGCATCAGCCGCAGCATCATACCCGCGATTTCCCTGTCCGACCGATCCGCTGCGGTGAGCCAGTTCAGGGCGGCCAAGGCAAGCCCGCTGCCAGCGACAATCAGCAGTATCTTCAACTCCCAGCGGTGCCGGATCAGCGCCAACCGCGCGAGAGCTTGTAATTCATGCATCAGCGGTTACCTCTGCGGTGGACAGCACTGTGTGGGGACGGGTGCCCGAAGCAACCTGAGCACTGAACCAACGCTGCAGCGTCAGTTCCCGCTGTTCAAGAACGCCATAGCGCTGCTCAAATTCAGGCTCGGCAATCGTTTCCGCAGCAATCACCGCGGACCACTCGTCGCCGCTGATCCGCCAACCGAAGGCTCTGTCGATGGTGGGCGGACGCTCACCTGCAGAGACACGTCCGAGAATCTCCCGGTAGCGCAGCGGCAATTGCTCCGCCGTCAGCGACTCCACGATCCGCCCTTCGTGCAAGAGTGCCACGCAATCACAAACGCGATCGACTTCATCTAACAAGTGGCTAGAGAACAGCACGGTGCGGCCATCTTGACTGATCGTGCGAATCACCGCCTCCAGAATGTCGCCACGAGCAATCGGATCGAGTCCACTGCTCGGCTCATCAAGCACCAGCAGCTCCGGACGATGAGCGATCGCTACCAGCAGTCCGACTCGCGCCCGCTGTCCCTTCGAAAGCGACGCTAAGGATGCATGGCGGCTGAGCGCAAAGTGATCGCACAGGTTCCGCGCGTACGCGTCGTCCCAGGTCGGATAGAGCGCCCGTGTGAAATCGATGAGATCGCCGACTCGTGCCCACATTGGCAACGAGTCGACTTCGGTCAGATAACCGACTCGCTTGAGCACGACGTCGGGATGTGCCACTGGATCATCACCCAACACCACCACGCGGCCGTGCTGCGGCTTATAGGCTCCGACCAAATGCCGCAGCAGGGTCGTCTTGCCCGCGCCGTTGAGTCCGACCAAGCCAAAAATTGAGCCGACCGGAATCCGCAAACAGATATCGTCAAGTGCGATTTGCCCGCGGAAGCGACGGCTCAAGTGTTCGACCTCCACCGCCCATTCGGCACTCTGACCGAGCGTCTGCTCCTGACTCATGACCGTTGCTCCTGAGAAGAGATTTCGGAGTTGCGTTGTTGGAGTTGTGCGAGCACGTCATCCCATTGCAGTCCCAGTTGCCGTGACTGAATGATCAACTTGTCGATCTGCGGCACCAATAACCGGCGGCGCTCGGACAGACTGCGCCGCTCGGTCAATTCGCGAACGAAGGTGCCGGTGGTGCGGCGTTTCTCCACCAGCCCTTCCTGCTCCAGCTCCCGATACGCCCGGGCGACGGTGTTGGGATTGACTCGCAGCGACTCAGCCAGAGCCCGGATCGGTGGCAAGTCATCGCCTGGCCGCAACTGGCCCGAAATGATGCGGTAACGGATTTGATCAACGATCTGGTTGTAGATCGGCGTCCCATCGGCAGCGAGGTGCAACAGCATGCGAGTACCCTTGTATTAACACAATAACACAAATGGGCGGCGCGTCGTCAAGCGAAATAAGTCGACTTCCAGCCGTCGCTGCGGCCGCGGTGGTGATCGGAACAGTCAAGCTTCCAACTGTTGGCGCGGTGCTGTCAGCGCACGCAACCACAGCATCTGCACCGCGGCCGCGCTGCGGTTCATCCGCCGTGCGACCTCTTCATCCGCCAAGCCTTCGAGATTCCGCAGCAGGATCACCCGCCGGTAGCCATCTGGCAAACGTTCCAAAACATTTGCTAGGCGAAGGCTCCGTTCGTGCCGCATCGCCTGTCCGCGAGGTCGGGTTAGGCCGCCAATAATGCACGAGCGTCTGGTGGCTGCCCCTGTTGAACTGCGGCCAGATACGCATTGAGGATCGCGACTAAGCGATTAGCCTGTGCGTCGGCCGTTGAAATCTCGTCGGCTCCGAACCGTTTAGCGGCCGTGAGTGTCTCAGAGGGCGGCGGTGTCGCTGGCGAGGCTGCTTGCGCGCCCGTTGCGGAGGGAGTATCAGCCATAGCAAGATTCCTCGCAGGTTGATTCGAACCAGGTCGTGGGCAAGAGCCGAACGAGTCTGCGTTTTCACTTTCTCCTGAATGCCGGTTGGAGCCGAAACGTCACGCGACTATCCGATTTTTTTCAAAATGGCTGAGCAGGCTGACACATTACCCTGGAAGAGACGGCTGATATGGGAACTCACATCCGCCCGGAAACGCCGGCCGACCGTGCTGCCGTCTGGCAAGTGCATCAGGCAGCGTTTGGCGGTCCGGCTGAGGCCAATCTGGTAGCGGCCCTCGTCGACGGAGGTGCTGCAGAAGTCGCGCTGGTTGCCGAGCGTGACGGATGCATCGTCGGACACATCCTCTTCAGTCGCTTATCGATTCACACTGCTCAAAGGTCAGTCACCGCGCTGTCACTGGCACCACTGGCGGTGTTGCCGGAATATCAGCGGCAGGGGGTTGGTAGCGCGTTAGTCCTCGCCGGCCTTGACGCCTGCCGCCGCGCCGGTCACCTGATCGTGACGGTCCTGGGGCATCCGGCCTACTATCAGCAATTTGGCTTTTCTGCTCAGCTCGCGCAGCCGCTGCATTCACCCTTTGGCGGTGGCGACGCTTGGATGGCCCTCGAATTAGTCCCTGGTAGCTTGCGAGCGGTTCAAGGAGAGGTTGAGTTTGCCGCTCCCTTCGCCGCACTCGGCGCAGACGAGCACCCTGAGAATCCGGCGTAACGCGCACCTCTTTTATTTAGCCAGTAGCGGCGCCAGATAGCGTCCCGTGAGGCTGTCGGGCAGGGCGGCGATCGCTTCTGGACTGCCCGTTCCCATCAGATAACCACCGTCGCGTCCCCCGGTCGGTCCGATGTCGAGCAGCCAATCGCACGCTTTGATCACGTCGAGATTGTGCTCGATCACAATCACTGTATTACCTGCGTCAACGAGCCGCCCCAGGACCGTCAGCAGGCGCGCGATATCGACGAAGTGCAAACCGGTGGTCGGTTCGTCGAGGACATAGAGTGTGTGCCCCCGTTGAGCGCCGGCCAATTCAGTCGCGAGCTTGACTCGCTGTGCTTCGCCGCCACTGAGCGTGGTGCTGGCTTGGCCGAGTTGCAGATATCCTAACCCGATGTCGCGCAAAGAAGCCAGAATGTGATCAATCTTGGCGAAGTTCTGAAAGAACTCGGACGCCTCATCAACCGTCATTTCTAAGATATCAGCGATGGAGTGCCCTTTGAACCGGACCATCAGCGTTTGGCGGTTATAGCGTTTGCCGCCGCAACGAGAACAGACGACGTACAGATCGCTGAGAAAGTTCATCTCAATTTTCTGCAGGCCTTGACCTTTACAGATCTCACAAGCACCGCTGGAGGTATTGAAGCTAAACCGGTTGGCCTTGAAACCCCGTTGTTTGGCTTCGCGGGTGGCGGCGAAAACCTTCCGAATTTCGTCGAGCACACCGGTATAAGTCGCTGGGCAACTCCGTGGACCGCGGCCGATGGGCGTTTGATCGATGGGAATCAGTTTGTCGATTCGCTCCGCCCCCGTCAGTTCTCGATACTGGCCGGTTTCCTGATACACGCTCGCCGGCTCAGCAACCTTTAAGCGACTAGCAGGTGGAGTCCGTTCGGCTCGCATTTTGAGCGTGCCACTGCGGCTAAGCAGATCACGAATCGCCGGAACGAGCGTGTCATTTACCAGCGAACTCTTGCCACTGCCAGAGACTCCAGTGACTCCCACCAACAGCCCCAGTGGAATCCGCGCTGTAATTCCCTTCAGGTTGTGCGTAGTGACACCAGCCAGTTCGAGCCACTGGCCATCACGGGGCTGGCGGCGCTGCTCAGGGAAGGGGACAACCATTTTTCCAGACAGAAAAGGCCCCGTGATCGAGCGCCGATCGCGCGCTACCTTTTGCGGCGACCCTTGACTGATGATCTGCCCACCGGCTGGTCCAGCCCCCGGCCCCATGTCAACCAGTTGATCAGCGACACGCATCATCGCTTCATCGTGTTCGACCACGACGACCGTATTCCCTTGGCTTTGCAGATTGCGAATCGATTCGATCAATCGGTCGTTGTCACTCGCATGCAAACCAATCGAGGGTTCGTCCAGGACATAGCACACACCGACGAGACCGGAGCCGAGTCCGTTTGCCAGCCGCACACGCTGCAATTCGCCGCCACTGAGTGTCGCTGCCGGCCGATCGAGTGTGAGGTAGTGCAATCCGACGGCCTGCAAGAACTCCAAACGATGTTGGATCTCATTCGTGATGCGTTCCGCGATCAGCCGCGCCGAGGGCGTGAGCGATTCATTCAAATCATTGAACCAGATAATGGAATCGCCGATGGCCGAGGCCGTCAGGTCGGCAATGTTGCGGCCCAGAATCGTAACCGCGAGCGCTTCGGGCTTGAGCCGACCGCCCTGGCAATCCGAACAGACCGCCTCACCTTCGCGGCCCAATCCGTCACACGTTGGGCAGGCCCCATAGGGACTGTTGAAACTAAACGTACGTGGCTCGAGTTCCTGGAAACTCTTACCGCAGTTGGGACAAGCGAACAGCGTACTCAGCAGCTGTTCACGCCACTGCGGTTGACCGGCAGCCTGGGAGAGCACTGTCATCACACCACCGCCGGTGCGCAAAGTCAGTTGAGCCGACTCCGTCAGGCGGTGTTCATTGCCGGCCCGAACTACCAACCGATCCACCACCGCTTCGATGGTGTGCAGCTTACGGGGTGCCAATTCCGGCAACTCGTCGAGCGAATGGATCTCACCATCGACCCGGGCCCGCAACCAACCGTTGCTGCGGATTTTCTCAAACACTTCCCGATGAGTTCCCCGCCGCCCGCGGATCATCGGAGCCAATAACACCAGCTTGGTTTCTTCGGGAAACTGCCGGAGCGTGGCGATGATTTGATCCGCTGATTGTTGTGAGATCGCCGTACCACAGGCGGTGCAGTGCGGGATTCCCACTCGCGCGTAGAGCAGTCGTAGGTAGTCGTAAATCTCGGTCACCGTGGCCACGGTGCTGCGCGGATGTGTGGAACCAGCCTTTTGATCGATGCACAAGGTCGGCTGCAGACCTTCCACGTGATCGACATCTGGTCGCGGGATCTGCTGCAAGAACTGCCGCGCATACGCGGACAGACTATCGATGTATTGACGCTGGCCTTCCGCGAACAAAGTGTCGAACGCCAACGAGCTTTTGCCGCTGCCCGAAACGCCGGTGATCACGGTGAGCTTGCCATGCGGAATGTCGATATCGACATTCCGCAGGTTATGAACGCGGGCGCCGCGAATGCGGATCGAGGAAAGCGCGGAAGCGGTGGCCATATTGGGCAATCTTCAAGCGGCGAGGCCGCCAATGGGAAACAAGCTGTTGCGGACAGTGCGTCAGTTCTTGTCCAGCCGGTGAATGTGGTAACGGCCCGGCAAAAGATTCGACTGAGCTAGATCGATCAAGTGTTGGTGATGCGTGAACAGGATCACCTGGGTGTGCTCGCCGAGTTCCGACAGAATCTGCAGGGCCGCGGCGGAGCGTGCATCATCGAACTGTATCAGGCAGTCGTCGACGATCAGCGGAATCGGCGCATGCGTATCCAGGTGCACCTGCAGGCTCGCCAATCGCAGCGCGAGGTACAAGGCATCGGCGGTCCCATCGCTCATCGCCGCCGCGGGAACTTTTGTGATTAGCGGTTCCGCCGCGCGTGCTTGCGTCGCTCCGGAGATCCGACCGGCGGAGCGGTCGGCAACTAACGTGGACGACCGCTCCGTCGGTCGTTCTTGCAGTTCTCCGGAGACCTGACCGGCGGAGCGGTCACTTGACCGGTCGGCGACACTGGCACGGACGCCGAATAGTCGCGGTTTGTCGCTGTCGTCGAAATCGACTTCCAAGCCCGCATATTCTCCAGCGGTCAATCGCGAGAAGAATCCGGATGCTAAGGCGAGCACAGGCCCTTCGTGTTGCTGGCGGTAGTGCTCAATCGCACGCCGCAGAGCTTCCTGCGCAACCGTCAGCCTCGCATAATCGTTGGCTTGGCGGCGGATCGCGGCCAGCAGGTTCTGTTGTTCTTGCTGCACACCGGCAGCGCGATCGCTGCCATCCATCGCTTTGACTTCTTGTTCCAATTGCCCAAGCCGGCGCTGCTGCTCGGCCCAGGCTTCTCGAAGCTGTTCCGAGGCCAAATCGGCCTGTTCGATTTCAACCTTCAGCACCTCGGCCGGTTGTTGCGAAGCTTCTTCGATGAATGCTTCGAGCGCGGTCGATTCAGCTAAGCCACGAAGTTGACGATCAATCCCCTGCAGTTCACTTTCCCACTGCCGCCGCCGCTGCGCCGCCTGTTCAATGGCTGGCAAATCCTCAACTCGTTCGCAACGCGCCTCGCTGCAAAGCTGCTGCAACTTGGCGTCGGCCGCTTGTTTGGCAAGCTCTGCAGCAGTGATTTCGGCTTGCAAGGTTTCGATTTGGTCGCTTAACAGTTCGCGAGCGTCGACCCGTTTCTGCTGCTCCTCCGCACCGCGGGCAAGCTCCCGCACCGCGGTCGCGTATTGCTCGTCTGCTACCGCAATCGAGAGTGGTGAACTGATCGCGCGGACGCGGGCCAGGTAGTCGTCGCGGCGACGGCGTGCCCGCACCATATTGTCATGAGCGGATTCACGTTGCTGCCGCAAATTATGGCACTCATCGACCGCGCGAATGATCGAGTTGATCGCTTCAGGTGCGACTTGCCGGGCTTCGCTCAAAGGCGCAGTCAACTCGTTCCAACGTTCCTGCCATCGCTGCAGCCGTCGCTGGTACTTCGCAAGTTCGACCTTGGCAGCAGCTAACTCGTCTTCGATCCGCCGGTGCGTCTTCTCGAGCTCACCAAACCGCAAGCTCCGCGTGTGCAGCTCATCACGGCGTTTGCTGGCCAACAAATGTAGCGTCAGCAACTCATCCGAGTTGGCAAGCGGCGATGTCTCGCTGCCATCCTCAGTGGTTGCCAGCAGCGCCGCGCGCAGATGGCCACCATACCGCTGCAGTTCTTCCTGCGCTCGTACCAGCGACTCCTGCTTTTCTTCCCAATCGATCACCCGGTCGAGCAGGGCAGCGTGATCGGTACACCACTGCTGCATCGCGGCCGGAGTTCCAGCCGTGACGCTGATTTCCGCCCACAACTGCGACCACTCTGCTTGGGCGTCGGCGAGCACCTGTTGTGCATCTGCGTGTTTCGCCTGAGCACGCTCGACCCGTTGCTGAGCCTGTGCGAGATCCTCAGCCAGCCGCTTCCGGCGCACCACTTGATCGTGAGCCAGGTGCATCCGGTCGCACATCTGATCGACGCGCCGCACCTGCTGAGCAAGAGATTCGATCCGCTCCATTGGCATCGATTGAGCCGACGCCGCCGCTTGTCGCAGCCCCTCGAGCTCGCGATCGCGACTCGCGCGCGCTTGCTCGAGCTGCTCCGTGGTAGGCACATCGAGATCGTGCCGTGCGTCGAACATCCGTGTCTGGGCCTCGTCGCACCCTTTCGTTTCCACGGCGAGTTCTGCCGCGGCTCGCTGAACCGCCTCCTGTGCTTGCTGCAAGCGATCTGATTGGCTTTCCAAGATGGCTGGATCTGGCAAACTCAAGCTGCGCGCCTGTTGAAGGTCACCGGTAAATCCCGGCAACTTCGCAAGTGCAACCCGCACACCGCGGTCCGCTTTCTTCGTTTCCTCGGCCGCCTTGGCGATCGCCTCCAACAGCTTGTGAGGGTTGCCGCCGATCGCAGTCAGGGCATCATTCAGGGGTGCTGGGTCAGGAGGCTTGGGTAGCGCTGCCAAATCCGAGCTGACTTTCGTCAGTGTCTGTTGCAGCGATTCGACCTTTTCGCTCGCCGATTCCAGGCGTTCGATTAGGCCACCGGATTCGGCCGCTAACTTCTCGATTTCTGCCCGCAGCGGTTCGCTCAGCGTGAGCCGGTCGAGTCGTTTGTCGATGGATTCTGCCGACTGCGATCGGGAACGGTCATCGGAAAATAGCGGCAACGGCTCCGCACAACTCGGTTCATCAATCACATCAGCGGCAGCTTGCCCTGACAGCTGTTGAGCGCTGTTGGAATTGCTCAAACGCTGAATCCATTCGTCGATCCGCCGATTTGCCTCATCGATGCTGCGCTGATATTCCTCGGGCTGCTGATCATCAGCTTGAATCTGTCCCAGCTCATTGAGCAGCGATTTGATCTGCGGAGCTGCCTGCAACCACGCTTCGTCGATGATGATCTCGTCGCGACGACGATTGAGCTCAGCGAGTTGTTTGACTTGGTTGCCGAGTTGCAGTTCGGCCGCCAGTCGCTGCGACTCCAGTTCACGACGACGATCCGAGAATCCTTCGTCCAACAGCGGCGTTGTCGCATCGAGCTCCGCCAGCTGTTGCCGCAACGATTCACGTTCGTAGATCAACGGCTGAGCCTTGGCATAAGCCCGCAGGCGCTGCACACGAACCATTTGCTCTTTGTAACGCTGCTCCAAAACCTGGGCGTCCCGCGCCGCTTGTTCACGCTGTCGATGCTTTGCGTCGTAAGCCGACGGCAGCAATCGCAACCCGCGCAGCTCCGCGGCCAGTTCCTGATAGCGGGCGAGCAGCTTATTGAGCGAGCGAGTTGGAGCGCGACTTACAAACAACTCGGCGCGATCCTTTTCCAGCTGCTGTTTCACATTGCGCAGCGTTGCGGCTCCAGCACCAGCGGCGAACAGGATTTCCCCCAGATCGCCGCCGCCCTCAATGATCGCTCGGCCGCCCTCGACGAGCTGCTGATGCGTCAATCCAAATTGGCGTGAGAAGGTATTGCCGTCGACGCCGCGAAGCATCGCCACGAGCTTAGCCGGATCAACTTCCTGTTTCTCATCGGGCAACAGCAGTGTTTTCCGCTGGCCCTTTTTGCGCACGCATTCAATTACCTCATCGGTCGCCGCGTCGCGCAGCCGGCCGCCGACCCGCATCTTCTTGTAGTCATGCAAGAAGTCATCATCGGAACGTTGCGGGATACCAAACAGCAGCGAGTGGATCGCGCGCAAGCTCGTCGATTTGCCCGACTCGTTGGGCCCATACACGAGATGAAACCGCACCGGGCTTGCGGACAGATCAAGCGTCTCGCCGGTGAAGCGACCAAAGGCAATCAGGTCCAGGCGTTCAATGATCAAGAGGCACCGTCTTCGTTCTGTAATCGCTGAATCAATTCGGGTTCAGCGTTGTCAATCCAGCGACTGAGCGACTCAGGGCAGTCCGCTCGCAACGGTTCCAGGCGGTCGCCCACTAACTCCCCCGGCAACTTGTCCCACAGCGGCTTGAGCAACGCCGCCAGTTCGCGGCCGATTTCAGGCTCCATTCGCATCTGTTCCATAACATGATGCAAAGACGCATACGGTCCATCGGCATCCGGCCCGAAGGCAAATCCGTTAGGAGTGGCGGTGGCTCGCTTCTGCGTACGAATCCGCAATTGCTCAAACCACACGCGACCGCGGCCGCTCTGCAAGGCAATCGAACGCAAGTCACCTTCCAACGTCCGTGCCGCCTGGTGATAGGCGTCATGGAGCGGCGAGGCTCCGGTCAATCGCACTCGCACCGCTAGCGGACGATGCTCGGCGTCCTGCAACTGGGATTGTAGCCACGCCCCAAAAGCATCCAGCGCATCGTCGACTTGTTGGTCTCCGCTGATGTCGTGTTCAAACACGCTCCAGCGAACCACATCCAGCGGATGAAACTCGGTCGCAACTTGATTCGCCGGATCAATATTCAGAATCAGGCAGCCTTTAGCGCCGGTTTCACGAACATGCCGACCTTGGATGTTCCCTGAAAAGACAATCGGCACCTGCCCCTCCGCGCGATATTCGCGGCGCGCGTGAATGTGCCCCAGTGCCCAATAGTCATAACCTTTGCGCAGCAGTTGCTCGGGGCTGGTCGGAGCGTAGTTTTCGTGCCCCTCTGAACCGCTCAAACACGTGTGCAACAGCCCCAGGTTAAACATTCCCGGGATTCCCTGCGGGTAATCTCGCGACAAATCCTCGGTGACAGCACGAGTCGCGAAAGATCGCCCATGGACTGCAACATCGATCTCGGGAAATACTCGCCGATCAACCTGTTGATGGTCGAGCATCAAAGCAGACCCATCGGGATTGTCCGGCAAACGCAGCGTCTGAGTCATCTGCAGGGCCGCGTCGTGATTGCCGCGAATCACCACGAGCGGGATCGCCGCCTCGCGCAGTCGCGCCGCCTGGCTAACGAAGAATAGTCCTGTATGAGCGTCATCCCAATCGCCGTCATAGAGGTCGCCAGCGATCACCACGAGATCGACACGCTGATCGATCGCCAGGTCTACCAGATTGCGCAGCGCCTGACGCGTGGCACCTCGAAAGGCTTCGACCGGTGCATCGGGATACGCTTCGAGGTTTTGCAGCGGACTGTCCAGATGAACATCCGCAGCATGCAGGATCTTCCTCATACTCATTCTGGCTGCCCTCCTGCCGGCGGCGCCCCGGGTGCCAAGGGTTCCAGTACCGATCGGTCCATCGACCGCGGCAACAACGCCGACAGCCACTCTTCGCGGCGATGATGATCGTCGACATCCACCGTGATGATGCGCAAATCGCCGAACTCGGCCAGAAACTGTCGGCATGCACCACACGGGGCGATCCCACCGCGAGTGGCGATTGCCATCGCGATCCAGTCCCGCTGATCTGCGGCAATCGCCGACGATGCCGCCACACGCTCGGCGCAAATCGTGAGCGAGTAGCTGACATTCTCGATGTTGCAACCTTGAAAGATCTCACCCGTGGCGCTCAGCAGCGCTGCACCGACGTGGTAGCGGCTGTAGGGGGCGTGGGCGCGCCGCCGCATGGCGAGCGCCGCCTGGACCAGCGTTTCGACTGTTTCGGCGGCAAGCGTTTCCGAACGGTTCAATCGATTCAAACGAGTCTCCAGATTCATTGCGTGTTACCGGCCGCTGTCAGTGAGCCGATGATCAGCGGACGAGCGGGTACAGGTTGCTCGGCCAGCACGACGGCTGCGCGGAGCAGCGGCCGGTAGCGATCCGCATCTCGCGCGGCGTGCAATGTCATCAACGTCTGTCCCTTTTCAATTTGGTCTCCGATCCGAACCCGCATATTGATCCCCACGCTCGGGTCGATGCGGTCATGCAACTGCCGCCGCCCGCCTCCCAGTTCGACGATGCAGCGGCCGATGGTTTCACAGTCCAGCGACTGCACGAACCCGTCGCGCGTCGCCACCACATCGTGAGCCGGAGCCAGCGGCAGTGGGCCTGCCAAACGTCCTCCTTGCGCGGCGACCAGTTGTTCAAACCGCTCACGTGCTGCACCGGTGTGCAGCGACTGCTCCAAGACAGTAGCCGCTTGAGCGACACCATTATAGCGGCCGGCATCGGCGAGGACCTGTGCCCCCAATTCGATCGTCAGTTCGCGGACCTCCTGCGGCCCACCTCCATCCAGCAGTTCAAGCGTTTCGTTGACTTCGATCGCATTGCCAACCGCCTGGCCTAGCGGTTGATCCATGTCGCTCAGCAACGCGGACACCTGCTGCCCAGCGACCGCCCCGGTCTGTACGAGCGACTGAGCCAGTTGCGTTGCGGAATCAGTAGTCTTCATGAATGCCCCGCTACCGACTTTCACATCCATCACCAGAGCATCGAGCGACGCGGCCAGTTTTTTGGCGAGGATACTGGCGGTGATCAGCGGAATCGACTCGACGGTAGCGGTAACATCGCGAAGTTCGTACAGCCGCCGATCCGCCGGTGCGATTCGCTCGCTGGCGCTGATGATGAAACAACCGATCGCCTGCAATTGCTGCTCGCGACGATGATCATCAAGCTGCGTGATCAATCCGGGGATCGCTTCAAGCTTGTCCAGGGTTCCACCGGTCAGCCCCAACCCTCGGCCACTGATCATGGGCACGTGCACGTCATGACAGGCAAGCAGAGGTGCGAGCACCAGCGAGACCTTATCGCCCAGCCCACCGGTACTGTGCTTGTCGACGCGGGGCGGCCCGTCCGCGGGCCGCGGCAGGCGTTCGCCGCTGTCGAGCATTGCCAGGGTCAAGGCAGCGGTCTCCTCAGCGTTCATCCCACGCAGCAGCACCGCCATCGCGAACGCTGACATCTGGTAATCCGCGACGTTACCGGCGACAAACCCCTCGACCAAAAAGCGAATTTCTTCAGCGCTCAAGCAGTGACCGTCACGTTTCTTAGCGAGGATCGTTGCTGGCAGCATGTGCACACCTTGAGCAAGATGAAGTCCCTATCCGACAGAGGCCAGGTTCTTGGAAGGCCAATTCTCCTAACCTCCGCTTAGCCTTGCGGCTCGAAAGCCCCAGAGCAAGGGGCAAGCTTCTCTGACCAATCGTCCCGCGGGCAAACCTGAGCCGAGTGGTTATAGTGATCGGCAGCCGGGGAAAATATTTGCGCCGGGACGACCGAAGTTTGCGAAACGGGGACGAAATCCAGATGTGGCGAGTGGTGATTTGTTGGGGCACCGTGACGATCTCTTTGCTGGCGTTGCCGGCACTTGCATTCGCTCAGCCGACGCAGGAGACGGTGCAAGCAGGACCGCGGCAGCTGTCCCAGGCATTTCGAGCCGCTGCGGCAAAAGCGACGGGCTCGGTGGTCACCATCTTCGCCTATGGTCAAGATCCGCTCGGTAGTACAAACGAACCCAGCAAGGGCGGCCAAGAACCACTCGAAGAATCTGAGGCCCCCGAGGCGGCCGAACCAAAAGACCAAGACTCTGATCCGGAAGCTCTGCCGGATGAAGACCGTGTCGGTCCCACACCGCCACCGCGCACCGGCCCCAGCGGGCAGGATCTGCCGGTCACCGGCCTGGGAAGCGGTGTGATCCTGACAGAGGACGGACTGATCATCACCAACAACCACGTGGTCGCCGGTGCGCAGCGAGTCGTGGTGCAGCTGTTCGATCAGACCGAACTGGAGGCCTATCAAGTCCACGGCGACGCCGACAGCGACATCGCGACCTTGCGAGTGGACAGCCCCGAACCATTACTGGCAGCCACGCTAGGCGACTCCGACGCCCTGGAAATCGGCGACTGGGTGCTCGCCATCGGCAGCCCCTTCAAACTGGAAGCGACGGTCAGCGCCGGCATCATCAGCGCCAAGAACCGTACGATCCGCCGTATCCGCCGTGGCCGGTTGCTGCAGACCGATGCCGCGATCAATCCCGGCAACTCGGGCGGTGCGCTGATCGATTTAGACGGTGACGTTGTCGGCATCAACACTGCGATCGCCACGCGGACCGGATCCTACCAAGGGATCGGATTCGTGATTCCGATGAATCATGCGCGCTGGATCGCGGATGAGTTGTCACGGCATGGGCGCGTCCGCCGGGCTGCGATGGGTCTGAGACTGGCCGACCTGAGCAAGCCTGTGGCCAAAAAGCTGAACCTACCGATTGAGCTAGGCGTGCTGGTCTATCAGGTGATCGGCCAAAGTGCCGCGGCCCAAGCCGGCATTGAACCGTTAGATGTGATCATCGAGTTCGCCGGAGAGCGCGTGCGGCGTTCGAGCGACCTGCAGGAAATCGTCGAGCGCAAGCCGATCGGCAGTCGGCAGAGCGTCAAAGTCGTTCGCAAAGATCAGGAACTCGAGCTGGAAGTGGTGTTAGCACCGAGCGAAGATCCGACGGCGGTACCGACTTCCGCGGAGTCGTCTCCGTGATGCCTGTTTGGCACGAAAGCCGGGGCCGGAGACGTGGGGCAGGATGCGTGTTGGTATTCTGCATTCGCCGAGCAGCTCTCGGCGGACGCGGGGGCAATCGCATGCTCACAGGGCGCAGCGAAGTTTGCTCCGCCTTGTTCCCACGTTGATAGTTGGAAGCCTGCGAGCGACCGAACACCAACAGCTCGTCCTGATCTGCCAGCGCACGTCCGCCGTCTAACTCTGGACGGCCGTCACTCACTTGCCTCCGCTAGCCGCTGCGGTGGCCAGGCGGCTAGTACGACTTGCTGCGAGTTTGCCCAGCAACGGAGCCGCGGGGTTGGAAAATCTGTCGAGTGCGCTGTGGCTGATAGGGTTTTACACCGCTCATCGGCTTGACGATCGATGGCCCAGCCGACTCGGGATGAGCGTGTAGTCGCACGGGCTCGGCAAACTCTGGACCATCAAACTCAACGCTATCAGCGTCCATCGGGACAGGGAGATAGCGTTCGCCGCTGTGGCCGCTGGCGCAGCTCGTGCAGCCGGAGTCGCACCCGCCGCCGGAGCGACAACTCGGCAGGCAGGCGACGCGGTCGCAGCTCGTCGGCAACGGCTCGCAGCGATACCCCCAAATGCTCAAGAACCCGTGGAACATGGGCCGGCAAGCATGGCAGGTCTGCCCGTTGTAGTTGCCGCAGCCGTCGCAGGGATCGGCACTGGGCGGATGATTGATCCACTCGTCGTAGTACCGCTCACCGCAGCCATTGCAGCCATCGCCGCAAGCAGGTTGCCCTCCCAGTGCGATCGGACCATTGCAGCCGTGGGGCCCACACGCCATCGGCCCCACACAACCGGTGGCCCCGAGCAGGCAGATCGCCAAGGCGGACAGCAATGAACTTTGGGTAAAATATCGATGGTTCGACATAACGGCACTTTCGAGAGAGATCATTCGGCGTTGTGATCTCAATCGGCTGGCAGCACCGCCTTGCTTTAACCAATCCGCAGAATCCGAAAAATCGGCAAAGCTTGCCAATGCCGTCACGATTCACCACGGCCAGTGATCGAGCTCTGGAAGCTGAGCAATTTGGCCCGCTCTTCGCACGCCTTCAGCGTCAGCCATCCAGGTAGAGGAGACTTAGATGCTTCGTCAGCCCCAGATTTCCCGGCGAACGACCAGCGATCGCACCATCGGCAGCTACCTAATTCAGCGGCTGCAGGATTACGGCATCCGCGACGTGTTCGGCATCCCCGGCGACTACGTGCTCAATTTCTATAGCCAGCTTGAGGACAGTCCGATCCATGTCATCGGCTGCACGCGGGAGGACTGCGCCGGCTTCGCAGCCGACGGCTACGCACGGATCAACGGCATGGGGGCGGTATGCGTCACCTATTGCGTCGGCGGATTAAGCGTCTGCAACAGCATCGCTGGCGCGTTCGCCGAAAAATCACCTGTGGTGGTAATCTCGGGAGCGCCGGGCCTGTCGGAACGAAAGCGCGGGGCGCTGCTGCATCACCAGGTGCGTGACTATCGCACCCAGTTGAACGTCTTCGAGAATTTCACCATCGCATCGACCGAGTTGTCCGATCCACTGACGGCATTCTCCGAAATCGATCGTGTGCTCGATGCTTGCGACCGATACAAGCGTCCGGTGTACATCGAGCTGCCGCGTGACATGACGGCGGTCGTACCACCGGTGGCCCACGCGTATCGCAGCAACCACTGGCAACCGGATGCCGCAGCCACCCGTGAAGCGATTGCCGAAGCCGTTCAGATGCTGGTCGCCGCCGAACGTCCATTGATCATTGCGGGGGTCGAGATCCACCGCTTTGGCTTGCAGGATGACCTACTGGCGCTAGCCGAGCAGGCGGCTATCCCGATCGCGACAACCTTGTTGGGCAAGAGCGTGATCAGCGAACGCCACCCTCTGTACATCGGCCTGTACCAAGGGGAGATGGGACATCCCGAAGTCACCCAGTACGTCGAACAGAGCGACGTGATTTTGCTGCTCGGCGCTTTTTTGACCGATATCAATCTCGGGATTTTCACGGCCCATCTCGATCCCAATCGCTGCATTTATGCGACCAGCGAGCAGTTGCGAATCTCACATCACCATTACCATGACGTGCCACTGCGGGAATTTTTGAAGGGCTTACAGGAGTCGCTGATTCCACCGTCGCAGCGTCCCATACCCGCCTCACTCCGCAATCGCCAATTGCCCCCTCCGCCCGTCACGATCGACCCCGAGGCAAGCCTGCGGACGAGCCGCATGATGGAGCTGCTCAATGAGCGTTTGGACGATGAGACGATTGTGATCGCCGATGTCGGTGACGCCTTATTTGCTGCCACCGAACTAACGATCCACGACCGAGGCGAGTTCCTCAGCCCCGCATATTACACCTCGATGGGCTTTAGTATTCCGGCGGCTTTAGGTGCGGCGACTGCTCGACCCGATCATCGGATCGTGGTCCTTGTGGGTGACGGGGCCTTTCAGATGACCGGGCAAGAGCTCTCCACACTCATTCGTGGAGGCTTCTCGCCGATCGTGATCGTGCTCGACAACCACGGCTATGGCACCGAGCGATTTCTGCATTCCGGCCAGTGGAAGTACAACGAGATTGCCAGCTGGGATCATCTCAAACTGCTGGAAGCTTACGGCGGAGCAGGGCGGGGCGTAGGCTATCGCGTTGCCACCGAAGCCGAATTTCAGCAAGCACTGGAACAGGCGTGGCAGGACCGCGGGCGGGTTCACCTGATTCAAGCCAAGTTGGCCGAAGGCGACGCGAGTGAAACGTTGCTCAAGCTAGCCGAGCGAATGGGCAAGAACGTGTAAACCGCTATTGACTTCGAGTGTTTGTCTGCACAGGGCATCGCAGACGTCCAGCAAAAGGGGACAGCTAGCGGGGCGGAATAGGCGCTAAGCTTCCTGGCCGACAGACCGCCGCAGCTTGTCTAAATCGATCTCAGTCGATGGCCGGGTGTCGGCCTTGAGCACATCAGCGATTTGGCTCATCGCATACTCGTGATCTTCCTGTGTGTTGGCCGCCGAACAGTCTTGGGGCACCACCAGCCGAAAATCCCGCATGTAGGCGTCGTTGGCTGTGAACAACACACAGATATTTGTCGCAAGCCCGGTCAACACCAACGTCTGGACCTCGAGATACTCCAGCAAGATATCGAGGCTGGTGGAAAAGAAACCGGAATGTTTCGGCTTGAGTACGAAGTAGTCGTCGTTTTCCGGCCGCAGCAGTTCGACCACCTGCTTACCGCGCATCCCATCGGCCAAGCAATGCTCGACCTGGGCGTTAAAGTCGGACCGCCACCGCCCAAAGTTGTCGTTGACATAGATCACCGGAATGTCGGCTTGTTTGGCGCGTGTCTTGAGTGCTGCCAATTGCTCTGCCATCGGTCGAGCGTACCGCAGCAATTGATCGGCCTCATCAAAGTCGAAATCGTTGATCACGTCGATCAACAGCAACGCAACTCCCGATTTGTCGGGTGCGCTGCCATGCAGGTCACGGTTCTTATTGGGCATAACGTTTCATTCGTTGTGATCACAAATCCGATTGCACCGGCTCAGAACTCAATTGCAGAGAATGTAGGATGCCTTCAAGTGGGATCGGCACCCAATCCGGCCGATTGTTCAATTCATACCCGAGTTCATAAACAGCCTTTTCAAGAATATAAGCATGCAGTAACGCCTCGAGTTCTTCATCCCGCTGGGGCAGGAAGTGGCCTGCTGATGCTTGTTCCAAATAGGCTTTGAGGTAGGAAGTTGCCGTCCAGAGATACCAGGCGGCAAGCCACGGCGTGACCGCTGACGACTGAACCGGGGACAGCCACGCTTCTCGTCTTGCTCCACACATCGCCGCGTGTGACGCATAGTGGAATGAGCGAATCATCCCAGCGACATCGCGGAGCGGTGAAACCTTGATCCGCCGCTCACCGATCGGTCGTTCCGGCTCGCCTTCAAAATCGGTGATAACAAAGTCCTTGCCGGTAAACAGCACTTGCCCCAAATGGAAGTCACCGTGGCTGCGAGTTCGCTGCGCAGCGATGCGAATATCGGACACGCGGTGGTATCGGTCGAGCAATAACTGCTCATTCCTCAGCAACAGGTCTGCCTGCGCCGCAGCCTCCTCAGGCAACTGGCTACGTCGTTTGCGCAGCAAACCGAGCACTCGGCGGGCATTGGCCCGCATCGACTGGTACAAGCTGCGCTGGTAGAGCCTGCTGAATGGCTCGGCAGCAAAGCTCTTGCCTTCTCCAGCCGCGAGCGCCAGATGCAGGTCCGCTGTCCGTCGCCCCAGTAATTCCGCAGTTTCTAAGTAAGAACCAAGTACCTCCTGCGCTCCTTCAGGAATCGGCGAACGTGTCAGCTCCAATAAGGATGCTGACGGCGGCAGTAGCTCAGCGGAAGGTGGTCCCAACATCTCGGCATTGATGTGTTCAATGTACCGACCGAGTTCATCGAGGGCGTAACTCCAGGCGTCTCCTTCACTGGAAATATACTCATGGAGCACTGCAATCGAGTAGCGATCACCATCACGATCATAGTACTCCAGCCCTCCGGCCAGCCGGGGCGCGCAGGCTAACTGAGCCTTTTCGGTTAGGTACCGACCGATCTCCAGGTCTGGGTTTTCCCCTTCACCGATGCGGCGAAACATCTTGAGAATAAACTTGCCACCGATAACCGCGGATGTATTGCTTTGCTCACCGCCGAGCAACGCAGCGTCGC
Organism: uncultured Planctomycetaceae bacterium; assembly: GCA_937904535.1. Lineage (GTDB taxonomy): Bacteria > Planctomycetota > Planctomycetia > Pirellulales > Pirellulaceae > UBA6163. Next base: position 9,752 of record CALELC010000466.1, on the reverse strand, counting down.
CCGAGTTTTCCTTCCCAAGCTGCGACAGCGTTTCGGTCTGTACTGGTTTAACATGTCCAGAGGAACCGGTGATCTGCTGCCCGTCCGCAATGGCGGCGAATAACCGCTGCCAGAACGCTTGCTCATGGGTGGTATCGCAGAGCGTGGCCGTCTGCCCATCGTCAGCACGTGTAACGGTGATGATGCCCGCTCCCGGACGATCGCCCAGGATGTTCTGCTCTTGGTCTCCTTGGGCAAACAGAACCGGTAGCAGGTAGTGATCGGGCTCTCCTTCCAGGTATTCGACTCGCACAACCAGCATCCGGGTCGTCGCCAGGGCATCGTTTGGTGAGTCCGTTGGAACTGCACTCTGCTCCTGTTGTCCGACCTGATCGATACGGAGTACATCGACCAGCCGCGTTTGCTGGATCGGCCGCGCCTTGCCAGCAAACCAGCGGTTCCGTTGCAGGTAGGCCGGTAACGCAGCTTCCAACCGTGTTCGCGGCTTACCCTCAAACAACGTTTCCCAATCACCCGAGATTCGGCATGATGGCAATTTGACCGCGAGCGTCTCCGCTTCTCGGCTGCCGTGTTCGAGCCGGAACCAGTAAAAGGCATAAGGGCCGAGTGTAATAAAATAGGGCAACTCGCCGATCGCTGGGAACCGTGTCTGCCCGAACAGTTCGACTGGGCTCTGTCCGCGGAACCGCGACAGATCGAGTTCCGCGCACTGCACATGCCGCGAGAGATTCGCCACCACCAGCAATGTCTCATCTTCGTGCTGACGCAAATAGGCGAGCACCTTGGAATTGTCTGGCGTGATGAACTCGATGCTGCCGCGCCCCATGGCAGCATGTTGTTTTCGAACGCCCACCACTCGCCGCATCCACCACAACAGCGACTGCGGCCGGCTTTGTGCTACCTCCACGTTGCGCGATGAATAGTGGAAAGGGGCATCCGTGATCACCGGCAGATACAGCCGCTGAGGATTGGCACGCGAAAAACCGGCATTGCGATCGTCACTCCACTGCATCGGCGTCCGCACACCATCGCGGTCACCCAGATAGATGTTGTCACCCATCCCGATTTCATCGCCATAGTAGATGATTGGCGTTCCGGGCAATGACAGCAGCAATGCATTCATTAGCTCGATCTTGCGGCGATCATCGCGCAGCAGGGGGGCTAAACGCCGCCGAATGCCAAGATTCACACGCGCCCGCGGATCCTCCGCGTATGCCCGGTACATGTAGTCGCGTTCTTCGTCTGTGACCATCTCTAGCGTCAGTTCATCGTGATTCCGCAGAAAGATACCCCATTGGCAGTTGCCGGGAATCTGGGGCGTCTGTTCCAGAATGTCGATTACGGGAAAACGATCCTCCCGCTCGATGGCCATAAACAGTCGTGGCATCAACGGAAAATGAAAGTTCATATGACATTCATTGCCCTCGCCAAAATAGGCCGCCGCATCCTCCGGCCACTGATTTGCCTCCGCAAGCAACAGTTTGTCGCTGTACTTAGCGTCCACGTGCTGACGAAGTTTCTTCAAAAACGCGTGAGTCTCAGGCAGATTCTCACAGTTGGTCCCTTCCCGCTCATATAGATAGGGAACCGCGTCTAGCCGTACCCCATCAACACCCATGTTCATCCAGAAGTCGATTGCGCCGAGCATGGCCTCGTGCACTTCTGGATTGTCAAAGTTCAAATCAGGCTGGTGGTGGTAGAACCGGTGCCAATAATAAGCTTCGGCTACCGGATCCCAACTCCAGTTGGACATCTCGAAATCCTGGAAGATAATTCGGGCTTCACGGTAGCGCTCATCCGTGTCGCTCCAGACGTAGAAGTCACGCCATTTCTCGCCGGGTTTGGCTCGCCGAGACTTCTGAAACCACTCGTGCTGATCCGACGTGTGGTTCATCACCAACTCGGTGATGACACGGATTTCCCGCCGATGTGCCTCACGAAGAAACAGTTCAAAATCGGCCAGCGTGCCGTAGGCGGGATTGATACTGGTATAGTCCGCGATGTCATAACCGTCATCGCGAAGGGGCGACTTAAAAAACGGCAGGAGCCAAATCGCGGTCACACCCAGGTTTTGAATGTAGTCCAACTTTTCCGTCAGACCGCGAAAATCACCGATGCCGTCACCATTGGCGTCATGGTAGGCACGCACATGGATTTGATAGATCACTGCGTCTTTAAACCACAGTGGATTACTCTCGGCAATCGGCTTGGCGGTCGTTGCAGGGGCAACGGCAAGGGCTTGCATTTCGGTCATTCGCGTACGATTCCTATGCTGGTCTAAGAAGGCAATCTACTAGAAATGTCAGCAAGCTAGCTGAATGTTTCAAAATCTTGTTCGCTCGGCATATGGCGTCGAACCCGAAAGACATGCGCCGGAATCTCTCCTGGATCGAGTTCAACGTAGTTTCTTGAACCATGCCAAAGGAAGCGTCTGTCGCTAAGCAGATCGTGGACCTGGTAAGGATGCTGGGGATCAAGCCCCAGTTCAACCAGCGGCAGTTCAACAAAGCCCGACTGTTTGTAGTGCGGATCCAAGTTCACCACAGTCACAATTGTCTGCGTCTGATCGGGTAATGTCTTGCTGTAGCAGATCAAGTCTGCATTATCGACATCATGGAATCGCAGACTGCTGTTGGACTGCAGCACGGGGTTTTCGCGGCGGATGCGGTTGATGCGAGCGATAAACTCCTGCAGGCTGTCAGGACGTGAGAGATCATGATAGTGAAGCTGGTATTTCTCTGAGTTTAGATATTCCTCGCTTCCTGGTTTCAGAGGCGCGGACCACCCGTGTTCAAAGGGCGGTCCGTAGATGCCGTAATTGGAACTCAGAGTAGCAGCCAAGACCAACCGCGACATAAACGCGGAGCGCTTTCCGATTTGTAAAGAAGCCGGCAGGATATCCGGCGTGTTCGGCCAGAAGTTCGGCCGGAAAAACTCCCGCACCTCCGTTTGCGTGAGCTCCTGGAGATACTCCGTCAACTCCTGTTTGGTATTGCGCCAGGTAAAATACGTGTAGGATTGCGTGAAACCCAGCTTCGCCAGCCGGTACATCACTTTCGGACGGGTAAATGCTTCTGACAGAAAGAGAACGTCCGGGTCGCGACGTTTGATTTCGCCGATGCACCATTCCCAAAATGCAAATGACTTTGTATGAGGATTGTCAACACGGAAAATCTTCACGCCGTGCTCGATCCAAAACTCGAAGATACTTTTCAATTCGATCCAAAGAGCTTGCCAGTCCTCGGTTTCAAAGTCGAACGGATAAATATCCTGATACTTCTTCGGCGGGTTTTCAGCGTATTGAATCGATCCGTCGGGACGTTTGCGAAACCATTGCGGGTGTGTTCGCACATAGGGATGATCGGGGGAGCACTGAAAGGCGATATCCAGTGCAATCTCGATCCCCTGGTCCTGTGCGGCACGAAGCAGGCTTTGAAAATCTTCCATCGTGCCGAGTTCTGGATGGATCGCCTTGTGTCCGCCTTCGCGAGTTCCAATCCCCCAAGGACTGCCGACATCGTCGGCATTCGCCTCAGTCGTGTTGTTTTTACCTTTGCGAAACGCCGTGCCGATCGGATGTATCGGCGGCAGATACAGCACATCGAATTGCATCGACGCGATGTACGGGAGCCTCGCCTGCACATCGCGCAGCGTGCCGTGGCGATCTCGCTGCTCGGACGCCGATCGAGGGAACAGTTCATACCAAGAACTGAATCGCGCCCGCTCGCGATCAACGGTTACCTGAAGCTCCCGCGCATAGTTCGTTGCCAGTTGACGATCGGCATACCGCAGCATCAAGCTTTCCAACACCGGATCAACACTGATGTCAGCTGCCTGAGCGAGTGACTGCTGGTCGCGCAGGATCCGTCCCCAATGCTTCAACTGCTGCGCATCATCACCTGCCGCGCGTTCTGCGGCCGCCTCGACCAGTTCGGCACCGATGGCCAGGTCGACTGCCGACACCTGGTCGGCAGCGACACGCTTTTTCAAATCATGATGCCAGGTGAGAAAGCGATCGACCCAAGCGACCACCGTGTAATACCATCGACCGGTGCGATCGACGCTGAACTCCGCCTGCCAGCGGTCGTTCACCAGCGGTTCCATCGGCACCTCCTGCCACGAATCTCCTTCGGCCCGATACTGCAAGACGGCTGTCACGGCATCGTGACCATCGCCGAAGACATCGGCCTCGACGTGGACTGTCTCGCCGACAACTCGTTTGATCGGAAACCGTCCGGCGTCGATTTCCGGTTGCACACCTTCAATCATTGCCCGCGCGCGGCCTTCGCCAGGAATTACTACCGACGGCGTTCCTGCGCCCTGATTTCGCGGTGCGTCTGAGTTTGTCCGATTGCCGCTTGCGAGTTGCGTCTGCGCCACGTTGTGTGCTCCCTGTTGTGATCAGCCCGGGAGCAGGCCTTTGCCGACGCTCCGGAACCGTCCGATTCGGCAGGGCGTCTGTGCATAAATCGTTCCAACATCGGGCAGTAAGCGGCCCGGTAGTCGGGGAGCCAGAGTGGCTCATCGGGTGAAACCGGCGGCAGCGCGCGGCGGTTCTCAGCAATTGCCGAGCGTCTCCCCAGCAGACCGCAGATGGCGGTTAAGGGCAGTGTTCTAGACGGGCTCTAGCAGCGAAGGTTCATGCGTGGCAGCCAGTCCACTGTGTCCATCGAGGATTGCCGCGCGGACCGCATCCTCGTCGGCAATGTGAGCGAGTACAGTCAGTTGGTCCCAGCCTTGCAGACGCGTGCCGCCCTTGGGGACAACCACTTGTTCACCGCGAGTGATCAAGGTGATGACCGAGCCCGGCGGGAGCTTAAGATCGGCAATCCGCGGCCCCGGGGTCCCCTGCGGTCCAGGTAAATCGACAACAATCAGATCCATATCGCTCTTGGCCATCGTCACCAGCTCGAGGTTGTAGAGCGGCTTCGGACGCGAACGCGTTGCGAGCTTGAGCGAACTGGCCACCGTCCCCAGCGTTGAGCCCTGTACGGCGACCGACAAAATCACCGCAAAGAAAACGAGGTTGAAAACCTCTTGCCCCACGCTCATGCCAGCGGCAATGGGGTACGTGGCCAAAATGATCGGCACTGCTCCGCGCAGCCCAGCCCAGGAGATGAACAAGCGACTCTTGACCGTCAGCCCCATCCAGGCGGTGCTGACCCACACGGCGATCGGCCGAGAGATACAGGTCAAGACCAGGAACAGCACGATCCCTTCCATCCACAGCCCCGACCACTGCCGGGGTGAAACCAACAATCCCATCAGCACAAACATACTGGTATCGGCGAGGGTCGATAGCGCCGACACAAAATTGGTAACCCCCTGCTTATGAACAAATGGCTGATTGCCCATCACATACCCGCCGATGAACACCGCCATCATGGCACTACTATGAGCGAGTTCACCAATGCCATAGATCAACACCATGATCCCGAGACATAGGATGTAATAGTGCCCCCGATCTTGTGGCTTGAGACGGTTGAGCATCCAGACTCCGCCGAACCCAAGAATCACTCCAATGGCAATTCCCGACAGGAACTTCCACAGGAAAGAGAAGACGACGATATACCAGTGAGCGTCACCGACGGTGAATGCTTGGATCACGGCTAGCGTCAGCAGGATCGCCATCGGATCGTTCGCCGCGCTTTCAATTTGCACGGTCGACGACAACTTCGATGGAATCGCCTGCCGCCGTAGGATTGAAAATGTCGCGGCGGCATCGGTCGACGAAATGATCACCGCCAGCAACATCGCCTTTTCAAGCGGCCATCGGAGCACACCCCAAAGGCAAACGAAAGTCACCACCGCGGTGAGAATGACGCCTAAAGTCGCCAAACTTCCGGCCGCCAAGGCTACCGAGCGAAAGTCTTCGCGGCGGGTGCCGAATCCTCCTTGAAAGAGGATAAACACCAACGCCAAGTTAGCCATCTGATTGGTGAATTCGACGTCGTGAAACTCCCACAGTTTCAGCACGTCGCTCCCAAACAGAATGCCCGCGCCCAGAGCGATGAGAATCACTGGCACACTCCAGCGATCCAACAGTGCGGACACAAAGACGACGGAAATCAACAAGATGGGACCGACGAGATAGAGCTCATTCATCTCGGCAGCACCCCAACCCCTGTGTACGGGATCCTAACTTGGGGGATCAAGGGATGTTGGATAAGCGGGAGGGCTCCCAATCGTCTCTGGAGGGGCGTCAACATCGTACCTTTCTGATCGACTCGATCGGGCCTCAAAGTGCCGCCTGCAGGGCGGCTTACCTTGAGCCAGTGGGCCCGAGCGGCGATTGTGCCAGCCTTTGCTCGGTTTTGCAATTAAGGTTTAGCGCGACTGCGAAAGATTTGACGCCCAAATTTCTTCTCTTTACGTTGCAACCGTGAGGACGCTACCATCGGGAGTCCTCGGAGGAGAGTCTGCGGACGGTGGTGGTGTCGGCCGCGCGGCTTGCGGGCGATCAGCAGGGTCGCAGAGCGAGTTCGCTGGCAACCGTGACCGTTCGCGACACCGCTTTGCATCTGTGCATTGCTATTATGCTGCAGTCAGCACCTGCGGCGCTTTCAATACAATTTGTGCGGCGAGGCCCGTGCACGAACCGAACGCTTGAAGGATGGATCCATGGGCGCAGTTCCCGTGCTAATCATGCTCGCCGCCGTGGGGGTCGATTACGGGTGGCGGCCGGATGGAACCACTTCGCCGCGCGGTGACAACCTCCAGTACATCGTCCAAATCGACCCGCAGCAGCTCGATCAAATCCGGTCAACCGGCGAAATCACCAGCACGATCGATCCGGCAATCCAGGGCCGGGTTTCTCAAATCGTGGTTCAAATCGGAACTGGCCCGCTCCCGCGCGATGCCGGCCGAGCGATTTCCAGCATGGCTCCGGCCGCAACGACTGTCACGCAGGCGGTCGCCCTTGACGAAGATGCGGCACAGATTCCGATTCCGGAAATCGTCGACTCTCCGTTAGCAGCGCGAGCGTCCCGCCCTTTTCAGGAAACGGCACTGAAAGACGGCACCGGCAGCCAGTCGTTGATGAAACCCGATCCGCAGAGCGGCGGATTTAAGCTGCCTGAAAGTCTGGAGAATCCGGTTCGCACCAATCCCGAGGTCTCTACCGATCCGGCCTCGCGCACTAATTCCTGGGATGATCTCAGCGGACGTGCCAGCGTCACACGCTCGGCTGCAGCGTCTAGTCCGGCTCCGGCTAGCGGGATCGCTCCTCCATCAACCGACCCAGTCGACTCGGCAGCGCGCACGCAAGCTGGTGCCGCCGGCACCAACGCCCTCGGACAATCTCGGCAGCGTCAAGCCGATCCCACCACCGTCTCGCAAGCGACAACCGATGTGCGGCGCGGGACCACAGCCCAGCCACCGGCTGCGGTGACGGGCAGCGCTCCATCCGATTCCCTCACGATGCCGACAACCACGGGCTCGTCGGCAAACCGCCCGCTTGGCCCCGACGATCCAAATTGGAGCGGCTACGGCTTGACCCCCAACTTTGGAGCGATGCCACCGGGCCTCAACAACAGCACCACGATCACGAAACCGGCTACCGACTCTGCATTCGCCAGTCCCTCGACCGGCGCCGCACCCACTGACACCCAGCGGCAACCGGCGGTCTCCGCACAGTCGATCTCGGAATATACAGGCCAGATAGCCGCCGCAGTCGAAAACTATGGCCGTGATGCGTTCGGCAACGCGCTCGACAAGCTAGGACGTGCGATCGACAACCAAGGACGGTTGATCGATGCCCGAACACGCCAACTGGTGGATGAGGCAGGCAATACGGTCGACGAATACGGTCGGCTGATCGATCGCCTTGGCCGCCCATCGCCAGCGGAGCCCGCAGCGTCCAACCCGCCGCCCAGCACTGCGCAATTGCAGCCACCGGCCGTACCGGCCCAACAGCCAACAGCACCAGCCTATGCACCGCCGGGCGGTTACGCGGGAGCAACAGGTGGACAGTATCAGCCTGCGCCCTCGGCACAGCCTCCTCAAAGCCAGCCCTATCCTCCGAGCTCAGTGGGAAGCGTGCAACCGAACTATCCCATTGCGCCAGGCTACACCTCAGGAGCGGGCTACAACCCAGGAACGGGCTACAACCCTGGAACGGGCTACCCCCAGGGAAGTCCGCAACTCGCGCCGCAGTACAACGTTGCGCAGGGCAATCCTGCCTACCCGGCTAACTCAACCACGACTTACACGCCACCGGCTGCGCCCGCGACGTACCCACCGCTGCCAACCACGAGTGAAACGCGGCCCGATCCTCGATCCAGCACTGCGAGCGACTACTCGCGTGGCGGGCGGAGTTTTGATGAAGACGATTTCCGCAGTCCTAGCGATACGCGCCGCGACACTCCATCGCGTTCCAGCACGACCGCTGCAGGCCAGGATCGCGATTTAGCGGCCCCGTCGGATCCGCCGACCGCCACACGCCCACGGACGGTCGCCGCCCAGCCGTTCTTCACATTTGTGCTGTTGATTTCGCTGGTCGGAAACGCCTATTTGATCTACGAGACAGGGAACCTGCGCCGCAAGTTCCGCAATATGATCGCCAGCGTGCGAGCCGCCAAACTGGCGACGCAACCGGCGAACTCGTAATCAGCCGCCTGATCTCGGGCGAGAGGCGAGAAGGGTCATGGAAGGCACCGCCATCGGTGAAAGTCGATTGGTTCGATTCGTACACCACCATTTGTGCTTTCGCGGGTGGCTCGTTTGTTGCGGATTAACCGGTCTGCTGTTGGCAGATGCCGCGGGCCAGGAACCAGCTCCCACCTCAGCGGCGCCGACTCAGACCGCTGCCACGGAGACCGATCCTACAGTCGCCGCACAACGCTTGCTGGCAGCACCGCGCTCGGCGAGTGACGATCCCACTTATGGGCAACAACTGATCGATGTCGCTCGGGCGGTGGGTCGCAAAGGCGATTTCCAAACCGCGATGGATTTATTGCTGCGGGCTCTCGATCACTATCAGTCTGGACCTTTGCCGGACCAGCATGACGCTCTTCTGACAACGCGAATGGGTCTGACCTCGGCTGCTTGGCAACTCGGTAAACACGAATGGGTCATTGAGCACGCCAGCGAGTTATTGCAGCTTCCCAGCAAGGGAACCGATGCCCCACAGCGAACCGCCGCTCGACAATTTCTGGCGCGATCGCTGCAACAAACAGCTCAGTATGGCCGGGCACTGGAGGTGACGATCGAGTTAGCCGAATCGTCGCCAGCCGCCAAAGCGTTTGCTGCCGAACATGCCCTGACCATTGCTGGGGCGGCCCTGCGCAGCGAACAACTCAGCATTGCCGCGGACGGCTATCGGTTTTATTTGAGCTCTGCGCCCGGTGGGGCACGCACCGCCGACGCCCAGTTGGGCCTTGCATGGACGGCAGCCCTGGGCGCCGATTCTCCCGAGCATGCTGCAGACCAGTTAGCCGAGTTCATCAGCACCTACCCGAGTCATCACGACGTCCCACACGCGCTTGCGGCGCAGGCCAAGCTGCTGCGCCAGCTCGACCGTGATGACGAAGCGGATCAGATCAACCTGCAACTGCTCACCGATTACTCAACCAGTGACGCCGCGAAGACGGCGCTGGAAAACTACCTGCTGGCGGCCGCTCCTTGGCCGGATACAGTGCGTGCGGCGTGGCTCAGTCGCCTCAGCAACATCGCTACGGCGGAGCCCCAATCACCGCCTCCGGGCCGCAGCGCCGCGGCAGCTCGTGATTCGCTCTCTGCGCGGACCTTCGCTC